>JBBSQT010000001.1:0-30180 GCA_038243775.1 Actinomycetales bacterium
GGCATAGCAAATGTCGTCGCTGGGCGGATCCTGCAGTTTGGGGAAGCGTTCGCGCAGAATCTCCACGATCTCCATGGCCTCATCAACGGAGAGCGTGGTCTGGGAAAGCCAAATCAAGTTCTCCGGATCCTCGACCTGAACCGTGCGGGCCTCCGCCGGATTGTTCACAATCGTGGTGTGTTCCGGGGCTTCCCCATAGGTGCCTTCCACTTCTTCGTGGCCTTCGTGGCCAATGAGCAAGATGTGCTTGTTTTCCCTGGAAAAACGCACTGCTTCCTTGTGGACCTTTGTCACCAGGGGGCAGGTGGCGTCAATGGTGCGCAGGCCGCGGTCGGCGGCCGACTGGACCACTGCCGGTGAGACACCATGGGCGGAAAAAACCACCAGCTCACCTTCTGGCACTTCTTCGTTCTCTTCAACGAAGATCACGCCCTTGGCTTCCAGCGAGGAGACCACATGGACGTTGTGAACAATTTGCTTGCGCACATAGACCGGTGCGCCGTAGTGCGCCAGGGCCTTTTCGACGGCGATGACGGCACGGTCAACACCCGCACAATAACCGCGGGGGGCAGCCAGCAACACCCGCTTTTCAGCAGTCACGGGCGCGGCGGCAGCAACCTCTTCAGGAGACCTGCGGCGACGCGGAACGACGGGCATGGACAATGAAACGGCAGAGGCACTCATGCCCCCATCTTACGTGGTGCGGTTGTGCCGAAGCATGAGAGTTGCGCCACCAGCCACAGCAATGACGGCGGCCACGATAAATGTGCCGTTGATGCCGCCCTGCCAACTTGCCTTGGCCAGGGAGCCCAATTCCACCCCGATTTGCCGGGCGGCCTGCGGACCCACAGCCAAGTCCGCCAGAAAAGTCTGCGCGAACCCGGCGGCCAGCAGCCACAGCAGCGCCACGATGCCAAGACCCACGCCGGCAAACACCAGTGCCAGCCCCCGTCGTCGTGCCGTCACCACGCCCAAGAACAAAAGTACGACGGCGGCCAGCAGCAACCAGCCACTCCAGCCTCCCAGCATGGTCACCGCCGGCAGCAGCTTGGCAGCCTGCGGTTGCTCCACGTTGATCACAACGTTGCCCGGGGTTGGCACGTTGACGGGCAGGTCGCCGGCCACCTTGTCGATGACCAGCAGGACCAGCGGCGCCAAATCGAGCACGATGTCCCCGGCAACGTCCTTGTTTTCCCCCGCGGCAAAGGTCAGGTCGTGGCTGCGTTGCAGTGTTTGGCGCCAGGCTTCTTCATAGCCCGGCTCCGTGTAAACGCTGTGGGCGGCGGAGCCGATGATTGCCCCGGCGACGGCGTTCAGCGGCGGTGCCAGGTTCAACGAAGCTGTCGCCTGCTCGGCCAGCATGGAGGCCAGCCCTTCTTGGAATTCGGCATTGCCTCCCAAGGGGCCGGCCAGCGCCACAAATCCTCTCTGGTCAACAACGTTTTGCTGCAACCACAATGCCGGACCGGCAACCGCTGCCACCACCAGGGCGGCCATGACCAAAAGGGCAGACAGGGTGCTGCGCATGAACCATCCAAATCAACGAGAAACACTTCGACAATGGTTTTCAACAGTAGTGCATGGCTGTGGATGACCGCGCTTCGCTGTCGGTGCTGGAAGCTAGAGTGATTTACAACGGGAACAGCACGGCAAACACCAATGCGAAGGATGGCGATGAAGCAATGACGGACCCCCCGGAGCGCAAGCTCATCGCGGCAACGGCCGCCGAGACGTCCCCGGACAACCCGTGGCCGTTGGCGTTGCTGAGCCAAAAACTCAAGACCCACATTGAGAAGGCACCGCCGGCCTGGGTTGAGGCACAGGTGATTGAGATGAATCAACGCGCCAACGTCAGCTATCTGACCCTGCGCGACGTCGACGCCGAGGTGTCCTTGAGCGTCACCTTGTGGGGGTCGGTGCTGCACCGACTGGAAGCACCACTTGAACGCGGCTCAAGGGTTGTCGCCCACCTGAAACCAGATTTCTGGCTCAAGACCGGCCGTTTGTCCATGCAGGGCCAGGACATCAGGCCCGTTGGTTTGGGCGATCTTCTGGCGCGGATTGAAAAACTGCGCCAGGCCCTGGCCGCGGAGGGGCTGTTTGATCCCCGCCGCAAGAAGCCGCTGCCGTTGCTGCCGCACCGGATTGGCCTGATCACGGGCCGCAATTCCGATGCCATGAAGGATGTGCTGCGCAACGCCGCACTTCGCTGGCCCGCCGTCGAGTTTGAGGTCCGTGAAGTCGCCGTCCAGGGCGTCAACGCCGTCACCGCCGTCATCGGTGCCCTGGCCGAGCTGGACGCCGATCCCGCGGTCGATGTCATTGTCATTGCCCGCGGCGGTGGATCGTTGGAGGACCTGCTGCCGTTCAGCCATGAGACGTTGGTTCGTGCCGTGGCCGCGGCGAAAACCCCTATAGTCAGCGCCATCGGCCATGAAGCGGACCGGCCCCTTCTGGACGAGGTTGCCGACCTGCGCGCATCCACCCCCACCGACGCCGCCAAGCGGATTGTGCCTGATGTCAGCGAGGAACTGCGCCGCGTCAATCAAGCCCGTGCGCAGCTCAACCGCCGCATCGAGGACCTGCTCGAGCGTGAAAGCGAGCGGCTGAGTTACTTGCGGTCCAGGCCGGCCATGGCCAATCCGCAGCTGATGCTCTCCGCCAGGTACGACGACGTCACCGCCCTGGGTGGGCGCGCCCGGACAGCGGTGCGCACACAAATAGGCCGCCACGTGGACCAGCTTGCCCACTTGCGGGCACAGGTCCGCGCCCTTTCACCACAAAAGACCCTGGATCGCGGCTATGCCGTGGTGCAGCTGGAAGACCGCAGCATTGTCCGGGAGCCAGCGCAGGTAGGCGTTGGCACCGAGCTGCGGATACGGGTGGCCGGCGGCGACTTTACTGCCACAGGAACATCCACAGCTTCCACCAACGCCCACCAAACCGCCAACACCCCGAAGGATTCACAATGAGCCCGGCAAACAGCCCCACTCCCCCTGTAGACGTTGCAAGCCTGAGCTACGAGCAGGCCCGCGAGCAACTCATGAACGTCGTCAACCAATTGGAAGCTGGCAGCTCGAGCCTGGAAGACTCCCTGGCCTTGTGGGAGCGCGGTGAGGCCCTGGCCAAGCGCTGTGAAGAATGGCTCGAGGGTGCCAAAGCCCGCCTTGAAGCAGCCCGGGCGGACACCGCCAACGCCGGGTAGATATCCCGGCATGCTGGCCTCGTGGTCCAGTGCCCCCGTGGTCTAGTGGCCTCGTGGTCTAGTGGCCTCGTGGTCTGTTGGCCGGGCTGCCTAGGCGGTCTTGAGGCGGGCCCGTTCGGCGGCAAGGTCAAAGTCACCGGGAGGCCACTGCAGGTTCAGGGCGCCCAGTGCCTTGATCAGGATCTCCTGGACAGCCATCCGGGCGTACCATTTCTTGTCTGCCGGGACCACATACCACGGCGCCTGCTCGGTGCTGGTCTTGTCAAAGACCAGCTGATAGGAGTCCATGTAGGCCGGCCAGAACTTTCGTTCGTCCAAATCGGTGGCACTGTATTTCCAGTACTTGGTGGGATCATGCAGCCTGGAACTCAGCCTTTCAAGCTGCTCCCCCGGGCTGACATTCAGCATGATTTTGATGATGGTGGTGCCGCCGTCGACCAGTTCCCGTTCGAAATCGTTGATGGCCGCGTAACGCCGTTCCAGCTCTTCCTCATCGGCCCAACCATGCACCCGGTGGATTAAGACATCCTCGTAGTGTGAGCGGTCAAAGACGCCAAGGATGCCCGGCTCGGGTACAGCTGGGCGAACCCGCCACAGGAAATCGTGGGCTTTTTCTTCGTCGGTGGGGGCCTTGAAGCTCTTCAGCTTGACGCCTTGGGGGTTCACTGCACCCACCACCCGACCCACAATGCCACCCTTGCCCGCAGTGTCCATTGCCTGCAAGATGAGCAGCACCGACTTTTGTCCGCCAAAGCGGCTTTCGGCAAACAGCTGTTCCTGCAGCTGGTCAAGCACGATGGACCGCTCAGCCAGAGTTTCGGCACCGTCTGCCTTCTTGCCGGAGTAACCAGGTGACGCGTCGCAGGGCTGTTCGGCCAGGACGAATCCCGATCCAACGCGCAACAGATCGGATGGGTGGGAGGTAAATCCAATGGGCAATGACATGGTGGGGGCCTTCCCTCAGGGTGAGTACGTGCGCTTAGGGTTTGTACGAGCTCAGGAACTCCGCAATCCGGCCGATGGCCTCTTCCAAGTCCGTGACGTTGGGCAAAGTGACAAGTCGGAAGTGGTCCGGACGGATCCAGTTAAACGCAGTGCCATGTGAAATCAGGATCTTTTGTGATTCCAGCAGGTCCAGGGCGAACTTCTCATCGCTCTTGATCGGGTAAATTTCCGGATCCAGTTTCGGAAACAAGTACAGGGCGCCCTTTGCCTGGTTGACGCTCACGCCTGGGATTTCGCTGAGCATGCGGTAGGCGATGTCACGCTGATCCCGCAAACGGCCACCCGGAAGGATCAGGTCTTCAATACTTTGGTGCCCACCCAGCGCGGTTTGAATGGCGTGTTGACCGGGGGCGTTGGCGCAAAGGCGCATATTTGCCAGCAAGTTGATGCCCTCAAGATAGCTGGCCGCGTCAGCTTTGGGCCCCGAAATGGCCAGCCAACCGGAGCGGTAGCCGCAGATCCGGTAGGCCTTCGACAATCCACTGAAGGTCATGCACAGGACATCTTCGCCTGTGAATGCTGCGGTGTTGGTGAATTCAGTGCCGTCGTAAAGGATTTTCTCGTAAATCTCGTCGGAAAAGACCACCAGGTTGTGTTTGCGTGCCAAGTCAACCATGCCCTGCAAAATGTGGGGCGGGTAGACAGCCCCTGTGGGGTTGTTGGGGTTGATGATCACCAGGCCCTTGGTCTTCGGGGTGATTTTTGCGGCGAGGTCTTCAAGGTCCGGCCACCATTCATTGTCCTCATCACACAGGTAGTGGACGGGGCGGCCGCCGGCAAGGCTGACTGATGCAGTCCACAACGGGTAGTCAGGGGTGGGGATCAACACCTCGTCACCGTTGTTCAGCAAGGCCATCAACGACAGCGTGATGAGTTCGCTGACTCCGTTGCCCAAGTAGACGTCATCAACATGAATGTTCTGGATGCCGCGAGTTTGGTAATACTGCACCACGGCCGTACGGGCGGAGAAAATACCTCGTGAATCGGTGTATCCCTGGGCATGGGGCAGGTGACGGATCATGTCCACCAAGATGGCATCCGGTGCTTCAAATCCGAACGGAGCCGGATTGCCTATGTTCAGCTTGAGAATCCGATGCCCTTCGGACTCCATTTGCTGGGCTCGTCGCAACAGCGGACCGCGAATGTCATAGAGAACGTTGTGAAGCTTCGTGGACTGGGTGAATTCTGCCATTCACCCAATATGGCACACGCCGGCCAACAATGCTGTCCGGCACTGCCGGAGCGGACAAGGCCAATGCCTAAGAACTGGCCTTTACGAGTCCTTTTTGGATGAGCCAGGCCTTGGCCACCTCCGCAACATCCCCATAGTGCCGGTCCTGTGAGAGCCTGTTCAGATCGCCCAGCTCCTCGATAGTCAAGACGGCACTGACCTTGTTCAGGACGGTTTGCACGTCGCCGTCCACTTTTTTAGCTGCCACGAGCGGCACCACCGTTTGCACCGAAAACAGCTGTTTCGAGTCGTTCAGGACCACGAGGGAATTATCTACAATGGCGGGAGAGGAACTGGGAATAACGGCTAGCTGCACCTTGTCCTGCAGGAGCGCCCAGAAGATGCTGTCGCTGTTCGGGTTCAGGGACGGCAACAACGACTCGTAGGTCTTCGGCACACACCCGTAGTCGAGTGCCAGCTCTGAAAGTCCCGGCGCAGTCATTTTGAAGCCTGCGGTGCCGCCCATGGCCAACTGATCGCAGATCTTTGCCGCGTCGGCCATGGTTTTGAGCTGATGCTTCTCCGCAGTCACGGCCGTCACGACAATGTTTTCGTGCTCGTCAACCTTGCTGGCGTCGAGCTGTAAAACATCCTCCGGAAGCGACTTTTTCAGGGCAGCCAGAACCTCGCCGGGGGTCATTTCAGCGGCGTCCGGGGACTTACTGCCTTCCGGGACGGTTTCCGATAGTGCCAAACGCGAAAAGACAGGAACAATGTCGAAGGAACCGGACTCCAGGCCAGACACCAGCTCACCATTCTTGAAGGGATTTTTTGCAACGCTCGCATCCACCCCTGCAGCATTCAATGCGGCAGCGTAGACGTTGGCGAGCAACTTTCCTTCAGAGGGGACCGTGCCGTCAGGCACCTGTGGAATCCCCACGACGAGCGGGACCGCGCCCAATGAACTCGACGCGCTCGGAATGTTCACGATCGGGGCGGGCGTGCAGGCAGTGGCCACCAGCAACACGGCCAGGCCCAGGGCGACAACAGATTTTTGACGCACGGGCACCTTCTCCTCGATTCTGCTGTTTTTAGCCCAAATCCTCCACATAGGTTACCCCGGCAGGGCCCAGGTTGGGCTCTTCGTGAAGTTGGACATGGGTTCCACCGTGCTCGAGCTCCAGGACGGTAATGCGGTTTTGCCCAGCAACCAGAAGCGGGGCGGGGATGTAAAGGGTCAGCTGGGGGCCAATCTCCCAGTACCGGCCCAGCATGAAGTCGTTGACCCATATGAATCCCTTGCCAAAGTTCGGCAAGGCCACATGGGTGTCGGCCGACCCGGCCACCTCAAAGCTGCCGTGGAAGAATCCGGGACCCTGGGCATCCCTGCCGGTTGTGGCAGTGGCGCCTGCGGCAGCAATGAGCTGCTCCAGCGGCATGTCCAGGTCGATGGCTCGCTGTTCCCAATGGAATACGTAGCGCTGGTTGATGACGACGCCGTCAAGAATGCCCTTGCCCTGACCAAGGTGCGGCCCGTAGTTGATGCGGCCCTGGTTCTCGACCAGGATTTCCAGCTGGGCCAGCCCGCCTGCATTCGCCACGTGCAGGCCTTCCACCCCGTTGGCGTCGGTCAGGATGCCGGCGAAGGCGCCGTCAACCCAGACCAGCGCCCGGTCGTGCAGCCCACGAATCCTGATCGTTCCGCCGCCAATCGGCAGAACAGCCTTGGCGCTGTAGTGGACCAGTCCTCGGTCCAGGCCCAACTGCTCGAAGGACAGCGGCTTGACACTCCACACGGGAGCAAAGGAACGGACGGCGTCCAAAAGTGCCCGGCCGGGGTACACCGAGATGGTGCCGGCGGGCAGGACGGGAGCCGGGCGGTTCAGGTGTTCGGGCACCTCCGTCAGTTCCCGCCCTGTCGCGGCATGGAACACCTTGCGCATGGCATGGAATTTCTCCGTCAGCCTCCCGTCCTCAGCGATGGGCGCATCGGAATCGTAGCTGGTGACAGTGGGCTGGATGGCACCGTCATGGTTCGATCCCGAGGTGAGCCCGAAATTGGTGCCGCCGTGGGCCATGTACAGGCAGATGGAACCGTCAACGTCAAGAATCTTCTTGGCCTCGTCGGCCGCTTCAACGCCGCTGCGGGTGTGGTGTTGCTCGCCCCAGTGGTCAAACCAGCCATTCCAGAATTCCACTGTGAAGAACGGCTCGCCGGGGCGCCGGCGTTCCCAGACGGCGTCACCTTCGGGCCCCCGGGAGCCCAGGGTCGCCGCTGCCCAGGTGTCTGGCAGGGCGCCCCCGTCAAGGAAATAGTCCGTGCCGCCGTCGGCCGTGAACAACATCTCGGTGATGCCGCGCTCCTGCAGCGCGGTGCGGTTCCAGCGCAGGTAATCCTTGTCGTCCCCATAGCTGCCGTATTCGTTTTCGATCTGGACGGCGACCACGGGTCCGCCGTGGCAGGCCTGCAACGGCGCGATGACGGGCAGCAGGTGGTCAAACCAGTCTTCGATGGCGCGGGTGAAGAGAGGGTCGGAGGAGCGCAGGACCATGTTCGGGTCAGAGACAGCCCAGGACGGGAATCCGCCGTTGTCCCATTCGGCACAGATGTAGGGGCCGGGACGCACTATGACATCCAGGCCGGAATCGCCAGCCAGGGTGATGAACCGGGCCAGGTCCCGCCACCCGGCGAAGTCCGGCGCCGTGTCCCTATGGGGCTGGTGGAAATTCCAGGCAACATAGGTGTCGAGGGTGTTCACTCCCATGGCCACGAGACGCTCAATCCGGTCCTGCCAATGGTCCGGGTGGACGCGGAAATAGTGGATGGCCCCGGCGATGATGCGGTGGGGCGCACCGGCCTTGAAGAGTTTCCTGTCGGTGTAGCCCAACGCGGGTTCCGGTGCTGCCGGGACGTTTCTGAGCGAGGGGGAAGAGCCGGGAACCCGGACATTGTCCGAGGGCAGGGACGAATTGGCTGGCAAGTAAACTCCTGGCGCAGGTTCAAGGAAAAAGTCCACCACGGTCTGTTATGGATAACATCATCATGCTACCTGGCGGTCCGGAGGAAAAGAAACCCCCAGGAACACAGAGAGTTGGGGTGGATCCCGGAATGTTGCACACACACAATTAGACTTTGCCCTGAGCGCCCTATCGCTGCCCGCCGCGGCATCCATTTTGCCCGTGACAAAGGACCCGAGAACAGCAATGACTGATCAGCAATACACCCGCGGCCCCGCCATGCGTGATGTGGCGGCGGCCGCCGGGGTCTCAGCCCAGACCGTTTCCCGGGTCCTCAGCAATCACCCGAATGTCCAGGACAGCACCCGGGCCCGGGTCATGGATGTGGTGGAAAAACTTGGTTATCGGCCTAACCACACGGCCCGCGCACTGGTCACCGGACGTTCGCGAACCATCGGGCTGGTCACCTTGGCCACCAACAACTACTCCCGTTCATCACTTGCCCTGGGCATTGAACGCGGAGCACGGGACACCGGATACACCGTGATCTCAATGACCTCAACGCTGGATGCAGCCGCCATGACCGACGCCGTCAGCCGTCTGGTTTTTCAAGGTGTGGACGGAATCATCCTGGCCGCCCCGCTGCTGGAGGCATCGGATGCCATCCGCAAACTGACGGAGCGCATTCCCACCATCAACACGGATGGCTCCGCCGCATGGGGCGACCAGCAGGTGGGCGTGGACCAGGACATTTCCGCCGTGCTTGCCACCAACCATCTGTTGGGGTTGGGGCACAAGACCGTGTGGCATGTTGCAGGACCTGCTGAATGGTCCGACGCCGCCAGCCGCCTCAAGAGCTGGCGGCGGACCTTGCGGGAAGCAGGCCGGGAGGTGCCGCCGGAACTGCATGGCGACTGGAGCCCGGAATCCGGTTACCGCAACGGGCTCATTCTGGGCCGCATGCCCGAAGTCACGGCTATTTTCGTGGCCAGTGATGAAATGGCGTTTGGTGTTCTGCATGCCCTGAATGAACTGGGCCGCCGGGTGCCCGAGGATGTTTCCGTCGTAAGCATCGATGACATTGACCTGGCTGCCTACACCAATCCACCGCTGACAACTGTCCGGCAGTCCTTTGAAGACACGGGACGCCGCGCGGTGGAACGGCTCCTGGCGCTGATTGCCAACCCCAAAACCGCCGGTTCCGCAGAACTTCTGGAGCCGTCATTGATAGTTCGCGGCAGCGCCGGGGCGCCGCCGCGGGGCGCCGTTTAAAAGATAACGGGGGCGGCAGCGCCGGGGCGCCGTTTAAAAGGTAACAGGGGCGCCGTCGCGTTCGGGTCCCTCATTTCCTGCTTGTGCTGCCCAGATTCACGCCGGGGCCGGTCAGTTTGTTGTTTGGGCCACGAGCAGGGGAATGCCGAAGATGGGGTCCTGGGTCAGGATCTGTACATTGCTGAAGCCCAGTGCGGCAAGCTGGGCCGTGAACGCTTCCTGCAGCTCCGGCACATTGCTGCCCAGGCCGCTGCCGAGCACCACGGGTCCGGCGATCTGCAACTGTCCGGCCACCTTGCCGGCCAGGCCGGCCAGATCCTTGGCAGCCTGCTCCACCAGCACCAGGGCGTGTTGGTGTCCGTTCCGGGCGGCCGCAAAGACCACCGGGGATGCTGCGGCCCAATAACGGCGCGTCGTCCCTTGGTGAAAGTGTGCAATCAGTTCCCGCGGCGCCTCCAGCTGGCAATAATCCAGCAGCGCGGCCGTTAGCTCATCAATGGCGTCACCGGAGTCCATTCGACGCAAACTGTAGCGGACGGCTTCCCTGCCCAGCCAGTAGCCGCTGCCTTCATCGCCCAGCAGGTATCCCCAGCCACCGGCGCGGGCCTGGCCGCCGGCAGGGTTCACGCCCCACGCGGCGGAGCCCGTCCCGGCAATGACCGCCACGCCCGTTGTTGTCCCCGCCGCGGCGAGAAGCAGGCGGGTGTCATGGACCGCCTGCACCCGGGCACCCGGAACAAAGGGTGAGATCAGCCTGCGCAGGGCTGCCGCGTCGTCGTCCGTGTCAACACCACCGGCACCGGCAAACACTTCGGTGGCCCCGGCCGCGTCGAGCTGGGCAAAGAGTTTGGCCATGTTCTCCTGGGCGGTCTCGGGCGGCACATTTTGAACGTTCGTGCTGCCCACGCTGGCGTCGGAGGAGATGGCGCCATCCGTCCAGACGATGCCTCGGGTTTTGGAGCCGCCAATGTCCAGGCCGACGAAGCGCGAAGGTCGGTTCGAGGTCTCAATAGGGTTGTTGTCCACGGCTCTAGACTAGTGGCATGTTCAGCTCACCTTTGATCGTTGCACCCATGGCCGGCGGAACCACGACGGCGGCGCTCGCCTTGGCAGCCCAAGGTGCCGGCGCGTTGGCGTTCGCAGCAGGCGGGTACAAGACAGCGGCGCAGCTCTCCGAACACATTGCACCGCTGCGGGCCGCGGGCGGCGACTTTGGCGTCAACGTGTATGTGCCGCGAACGGCGTCCTTGAGCACGGCTGAATCGGCGGCGCTGGCCAGTTATCGGCAGGAGCTGCTCGCCATCGCGTCCCGCTACTGCGCTGACGTGCCGGAGGTGGTTCTGGCGCAGGAGGATCCAAGGGTGCAGGATTTTTGGGCGGAAAAAATTGAGCTGCTGCTGGCGGACCCCGTCCCCATTGTCAGTTTCACGTTTGGTTTGGCCCCGGCAGGCGTGGTGGCACAACTGCGAGCGGTCGACAGCCGGGTGGTTGCCTCGGTAACAAGCGTCGCGGAAGCCTTGGCCGCCGCCGCCACCGGCGTGGACGCGCTGGTGATCCAGCATGCCAACGCGGGCGGGCACACTGCCGCGTTCCTTCCCTCACCTGCGGCATCATCTGCCGCGCGTGAAACCTTGCCGCAGCTGCTGGCCGCTGTCCGCGCCGTGGTTTCACTGCCGCTGATCGGTGCCGGCGGCATTTCCGGTCCGGACCAGGCGAAGGCTGCGTTGTTCGCCGGCGCAGAGGCTGTTGCGATTGGCACGGCCTTGATCCGCACCAACGAAAGTGGTGCACGCCAACTTCACAAGGACGCACTGGCCAGCCCCGACTATGCACAAACGGCCATGACGCGGGCGTTCACGGGCAAGCCTGCCCGTGCCTTGGTCAATGATTTTGTGCTGGAACACACCCTGTCCGCCCCGGCCGCTTATCCGGAAGTGCATTTTTTGACCGCTCCCCTGCGGGCGGCCGCTGCAGCTGCCGGAGATCCCCGTGCACTTAATCTTTGGGCGGGGACCGGATGGAAGTCGGCCCAGGACGGACCCGCGGCCACCGTCATTGAAAGCTTCCTTGACGGGCTGTAGGCCGCAGCCTGGCGACCCACGGGCAGGCGCACGGGTGGGACCGGCGCAGCCCAGGCCGGCGCAACCCAGGCCGGCGTCGCCGGATATTCGGTAATTTGGTAGAATTGCGAACGAACGCATGCCTCAGCCAGTAATGTGGCATGCAAGCATCACATCATCTGGAGGATCCCATGGCAGCAGCTGCGAAGAATGTTCGGCGGGACCCCGCACCCGGCACGGGAGGTCCGGAGCCGCTCGACGCCGTCGACCGCCACATCATTGACACCCTCGTGGCGGATGCCCGGATCACCAACCGGGACCTCGCCGATGCGGTGGGAATCGCACCGTCTACCGCGCTGATGCGCACCCGGGCGCTGATGGAGCGCGGAGCTATTGAGGGCTTTGAGGCGAAGTTGAACCTCGCCTCAATTGGCCGCGCTGTGCAGGCGCTCATTGCTGTGCGGCTGCGGGCGCACGACCGGGACCAGATCGACACGTTCACCGGCCGCGTGCCGCAGCTTCCCGAAGTCCTGTCCACGTTCCACACCTCGGGATCGGTGGATTACCTGCTCCACATTGCCGTCAGGGACACCGACGCCCTGCGGGACTGGGTCCTGGACAATCTGACGACCGACCCCGTGGTGGGACACACCGAAACCACACTGGTTTTTAAGCATATGCCGGGGCATGCTGGCCCCTTGGATTAGTCCCACGGCAACATTTGGGCCCGGCTCACCCATAATGGGCAGGTGACTATCATCGACAACGCCGTGTATGTGGACGGCAAACGCTTCGCCACGCCCCAGAGCCTTGAGCAGACGTACGAGGTGATGGACTCGTGCAACGGCATGGCGTGGATCGGCATATTCCGCCCCGACATGGCAGAGATGAAGTCGCTGACCGCCGAATTTTCCCTCCACGAGTTGGCGGTGGAAGACACCATCAAGGCCCACCAGCGCCCCAAACTGGAGCGGTACGACGACGTCCTGTTCACTGTGTTGCACCCGGCCCGTTACATTGACGCCACGGAGTCGGTGGAGTTCGGTGAACTGCACATTTTTACCGGGGAGGACTTTGTGGTGACCATCCGCCACGCAGAAACCCCCGGGCTTTCCTCCACCCGTTCGCGGTTGGAGGCGGACCCCGGGCTGCTGTCCATGGGCCCGGAAGCGGTGCTGTATGCGATTATGGACCAGGTGGTTGACGACTACGGGCCGGTGGTGAACGGCCTGGAGAACGACATTGATGAGATCGAGGACCAGCTCTTTGCCGGTGACCTGCACGTGTCCCGGCGCATCTACGAACTCTCCCGCGAAGTCATCCGGTTCCAGCGCGCCATCCACCCTCTGCAGGGCATGCTGGACCAGCTCAAGGCCGGTTCGGCAACCTACAACGTCAACGATGAGCTCCAACGCTACCTGCGCGATGTTGAGGATCACATTGACATTGTCACGGCCCGGGCAGATTCTTTCCGCCAGCTGCTGCAGAACGCGCTGACGGTGGACGGCACGCTGACCACCAACCGGCAGAATGAGGCCAACGCGGCCCAGAGTGAGCAGATGAAGAAGATCTCCTCGTGGGCGGCCATCCTGTTCGCCCCGTCATTTGTGGGCTCCGTGTACGGCATGAACTTTGACATCATGCCCGAACTTCACTGGGCGTTGGGCTACCCCTTCGCGCTGGTCTTGATGTTTTTGGTGGGGTTCGCCATGTACGTGATTTTCAAGAAAAAGAACTGGCTGTAGACCGGGCGGCGGAGGCTGCCGGCAGTCGAATCCAGCCCGGGGCGAGCCTGCGGAAATCGGCCGGACCCAGCAGTGCGACTCCCGCCGGCAGTGCACCCAGCAACGGCGTCCGAAGCCCTTCGAAGTGCTCCCGGTTGCTCTCTTCAATGAACGACGGCGACCCCGGCCAGGAGCCGATCACCAGTCCTGCCGCGACAAGTCCCCGGCGTTCGAGGGCCTCGAGCGTGAGCACGGTGTGGTTCAGGGTGCCCAGGGCGCTGCGGCATACAAGCACGACGGCGGTGGGGTGCGGTTCCGGGATGGCGCCGGCAAGCTCTGCAAGGGTGTTCCCCGTGGTGTCCATTTCCACGAGCAGTCCCCCGGCCCCTTCCACGAGCACGTGGTCGTGGTCCCGGGCCAACTCCATGATGGCTGTCAGGTGTTCGGCCAGGGCGGGAAGCTCCCTGTTTTCACGGAGGGCCGCGGGGACCGGCGCCATCGCAGCACGGAGCCTGACTCCCGCGTAGGCCGTGCCGATACCACTGAGCCGGGTCAGCTCTTCCATGTCGCCCGGATCTCCCGGCAGCATTCCGGTCTGGGTCGGCTTGTAGGCGGCCACGGTTGCCCCGCCGGCGGCCAGCGCGGCGGCGAGGGCCGCCGTCGCCACTGTCTTTCCCACATCCGTGTCGGTCCCGGTGATGAAGATGATGGTGGCGGGTTTCATTCGGGTTCTCCTGTAACGGTGACGGTCAGGGGTGCTTGGAAGGAGAGCAGCGCCAGCCACTTAGGAGGGGGTCCGGCCAGGCGGATGCCGGGCAGGGCGAGCGCAACTTCTTCAACGACGAGTGCTGTTTCAAGTTCGGCCAGTTTTGCGCCGAGGCACCGGTGCAGGCCGTGGCCAAAGGCCAGCGAGTAGGCGGTGGATCCGGCGTCGGCGGGGTGGCGGCCACTGAGTTCAAGCAGGATCTCGGCACCGGCGGGCAGCTCGGTTCCGGCCAGGACTGTGTCGTGCAGGGCGGCCCGCCGCCAGGTGTGGACGGAGGATTCTGTGGCCAGGACTCCCCGGACGTGCGCGGTGGCTGCCTCCGGGGTGGCCAGCGAAGCCCACGCGCCCGGGATCCGTGCCGGGTTCTCAATGCCCCGGTACAGGGCCGTGTTAATGAGCTGGGAGGTGGTTTCCTGCCCTGCGATGACCAGAAAGTAGCCCAGCGAACAGACTTCGGCCCGGCTCAGTCCGGCCGCGTCCAGCACGCCAAACAGTGAATCGCTCCTGCGCGCGGCCACTGCTTCGGCGACTAGCCACTCGTAGAATTCGGCGGCGGATTCGGCCAGCACCAGCTGCCGGTCCGGGTCGGGCCATCCCCAGAACAGTTCCAGCGAGTCCTGGCTCCAGCGCTTAAGCAACGCCAGATCCGGCACGGGCTGGCCCGTCAGTTCCGCCATGACCACCGGCGGAATGCGGCGGGCAACGGCGTCCGCCAGGTCGATGGTCGGAGCGCCTGCGCGCTGGCCGGGCACTCCTGCGGCCAGGGCCGCGGCCGCGCCGGCCAGTTGTTCCCGGACCAGTTCCCGGACCCGTGGCTCCACGGCGGCCACCTTGGCCGGCGTGAAAAAGCGGGCCACCATGGTCCGCACGGCGCGGTGCCGCTCCCCCGTGGCCGAGGCCAGCACGGGCGGCAGGGCAAAGCGGACTCGGCTGAGCCGGCGCAGCGTGGCAGGCGCCAGCGGCACCACGGAAGTCAGGGCGTTGGTGGGGGCGAAGTCGTCGGTGCGGCGCATGACCTCCCGGACGGCGGCGGGATCGCCGATGACGGTGAAGCTCATGCTGCACCGCCTTCGTGCACCCGGGCATCGGGCCCGGCGGTTCCGGCGTCCACGCCGCCGGCGTCCACTCCTGCACCGGCAACACGGGCAGTCGCGACGGCGTCTGCCACCACCCCGGCCGCGTAGTCCAGCTCGGCACCGCCCAAGTTGGCGCGGGCTGTGAGCCGAAGCCGGGACACGCCGTCAGGCACGCTGGGTGGGCGGAAGCAGCCCACGGAAACGCCCGCATTAAGCAGTTCGACGGCGAGCCGGGCAGCGGTCTCCGGGTTTCCCACGGGGATCGACTGCACGGCACCGGCGGCCACGGGGATGCCGCAGCGCTTCGCCAGGGTCGCCGCGTTGGTGTGCACGCGGGCGGCCAGTGCGGGCTCGGCCAGCACTATCCGGGCGGCCTCGGCAGCGGCCGCCGCGCAGGCCGGTGCCAGTGCGGTGTCGAAGATGAACGTCCGGGCCGTGTTGGCCAGATGTTCGCGCAGCAGGGCCGAACCCAGCACGGCGCCACCTTGGGAGCCAAGCGCCTTGGACAGTGTCGCCGTGATGGCCACGTGTGGCGCCCCGGCGAGCCCGGCGGCGTGGACGGCGCCCCGGCCGCCCCCGGCCACGCCGATGCCGTGCGCCTCGTCCACAAGCAGCAGCGCGTCGAATTCGGCGCACAGCCCGGCCGCTGTTGCCAGGTCTGCAGCATCGCCGAGCACGGAATAAATTGACTCAAGCACGACGACGGCGCGCGGCTCGGTGCGTGAGGCAAGTGCCGCCTGGATTCCGACCACATCCCCGTGTCCCACGGAGACCGTGCGCGAGCGGGAGAGCCTGATGCCGTCGAGCAGCGAGGCGTGCACGTGGGCGTCGTGGATCATCAGGGTGCCGGGGCCGCCGAGAGCGGTGATGATTCCGAGGTTGGCCGTGTACCCGCTGGAAAACGACAGCGCGGCTTCCTGTCCGGTGAGCAGGCACAGACTGGATTCCAGGTCCCGGTGGGCTCCCGTGGTGCCGCACACGACCCTCGATGCGCGGGCCCCGGCGCCATACACGGAGGTGGCTTGCGCGGCGGCGGCCGCCACCCGGGGATCACCGGCCAGGCCCAGGTAGTCGTTGGAGGCAAGGTCGATCATGCCCGGGCGGCGCAGCGCGTCATGTCGAACCAGGCCACGGCGTTCCCGGACGTCCGCACGGGATTGCAGCCAGCTGTCCATGGCGGTGGTCCCGGGGACGGTTGCAGTGCCGGGCACGCTGGCGGTTGTTGCGGTGTGTCCGCCTGTTGTTGCCATCAGCCGTGCACCCGGGCCACGGCGGCCGTGATCCCCGCGCCAATTGCGGCAAGGTCAGCCGCGGAGCTGATGTACGGCGGCATGGTGTAGACGAGGTTGCGGAAGGGGCGCACCCACACCCCCTTCTCGAGGGCCGCACGGGTCACGGCCCGGATATCCACCTGACCGTCAAGTTCGACGACACCCACGGCGCCCAGAACCCGCACCTCCCGCACGGAGTCCAGTGCGGCAGCGGGGGCCAGGGAATCGGCAAGCCCGCTCTGGACACGTGCCACCTGGCCGCGCCAGTCGTTGGCTTCGAGCAGGTCCAGCGACGCGCAGGCCGTCGCACAGGCAAGCGGGTTGGCCATGAAGGTGGGTCCGTGCAGCAGTGCGCGCAGGGGTGAGCGCGTGACGGCGTCGGCCACGCGGGGTGTGCACAGCATCGCTGCCAGGGTCAGGTACCCGCCTGTGAGCGCCTTGCCGACGCACATGATGTCAGGCACGACGCCGGCCCATTCGCAGGCGAACATCTTCGCCGTGCGGCCGAATCCGGTGGCGATTTCGTCCGCGATGAGCAGCAGTCCGTGTTCGTCGGCGACCCTGCGTGCGGCGGCGAGGCATTCGGGGGCGTAGGCGTGCATGCCGCCGGCGCCCTGGAGCACCGGCTCAAGGATGATTGCGGCGATCTCGTCCGCATGCCGGGCCACGGTGTCCTCAAGAATGGTGGTCCAGGCGGCAACCTCACAAGGATCCGCGACCAGGGTGCCGTCCGCATGCAGCCTCGCGGCGGGCGGGCGGGGCAGGAAGATCTGTCCGGTGATGAGCGAGGGGAAGGCCGCGTGCATGCCGTCGACGGGGTCGCACACCCCCATGGCCGCGAAGGTGTCCCCGTGGTAGCCGCCGCGCAGGGCCAGGAACCGGGTTCGCTCCGGCCGGCCTGCACCCAGCTGGTACTGCACGGCCAGTTTCAGGGCGACCTCAACCGAGACGGAGCCGGAGTCGGCAAGGAACACATGCTCCAGCCCGGCGGGTGTCAGCTCCACCAGCCGCTCGGCCAGCTTCACTGCGGGTTCGTGGGTGAGACCGCCGAACATGACGTGGCTGAAGCGTCCTGCCTGATCCAACAGCGCCCGGTCCAGGGCAGCGTTGCGGTATCCGTGGATGGCGGACCACCAGGAACTCATGGCGTCGACGGCGTCGAAACGGGCGCCGTCCTCTCCCTGCAATTCCAGCCGCGTTCCGCCGGCGCCGAGGACTGCGTAGGGGGCGTCGCCGCCGAGCGGGGCGTAGGGGTGCCAGAGCAGTCCCCTGTCCCGGGCAATCAGGTCCCGGCCATTCAATTCTGCCGTGGCTCCGGTGGCGCCGGCGGCGGCAGGGGTGGGTAGCAGCAGCTCAGGCATTGGCTGCCGTTGCCGTCCCTGCCCCGCGGCGGCGGATGGTGGCGGGGGCACCGTGGTGGGTGCCGGCGTCGTCCGTGTCCTTGGCCTCCTCACGGCCCAGCACCACAAAGCCGTTGTCGGCGATCATGTCCAGATCGGCCTGGCCGGCCTGGCCTTCGCTGGTGAGGTAGTCGCCCAGGAACAGCGAGTTGGCCACGTGCAGGGCGAGCGGCTGGAGCGTGCGCAGGTGCATCTCGCGTCCGCCAGCCATGCGCAGTTCGGTGTCGGGGCAGGCGAAACGGACCATGGCCAGGATGCGCAGGCACGCAGCCGGCGTGAGCAGCCAGGTGCCTTCCAGAGGGGTGCCGTCGAAGGGCATGAGGAAGTTCACGGGGATGGAGTCGCTGCCCAATGCGCGCAGGGCGAAGACGGCGTCGATGAGGTCCTCGTTGCTTTCGCCCATGCCCACGATCAGTCCTGAGCACGGGGAAAGACCCGCATCCTTGGCCCGCTCCACGGTCTCCACGCGCTCGGTGAAGGTGTGCGTGGAGCAGATGTCGGCGTAATTGGATTCGCTCGTGTTCAGGTTGTGGTTGTAGGCGTCCACTCCGCAGCCCCTGAGGCGCTCGGCCTGGCCGTCCTTCAGGATGCCCAGGCAGGCGCAGACCTCCACATCGGGGTGCTCCTCCTTGAGCCCGCTGACCATGCCGACCACGCGCTCCACATCCCGGTCGCTGGGGCCCGTGCCGCTGGCCACGAGGCACACCCGCGATGCTCCCGCCCGGATGCCCGTCGCGGCCTGGGCCACGGCCTCCTCGGGCTTGAGCCAGGTGTATTTGAGGATTTGCGCGGCCGAGCCCAGCCGTTGGGAACAGTAGGTGCAGTCCTCCGGGCACAGTCCCGACTTCAAGTTCACGAGGTAGTTCACCTTGACGGTGTTGGCGAAGTGGGCACGGCGCAGACGTCCGGCGGCGGCGACCACCTCCAGCAGCTGTTCGTCGGTGGATTCAAGGACGGCCAACGCCTCCTCGCGGCTGAGTTCCCCGCCGGCCAGTTGCCGGTCAGCCAGCTCCGAAAAGTTATTGAACACCGTTTTATTGAACATCGTTCAAGTGTGTGGCGTACAGGGTCCGCTGTCAATCCGGGCACGCCGGAATGGGGCAAGATGGAGGAAGGCCGATAAGGCACACACTGATCTCCGGCAGGCCTCGCGGCCCACCGGGCAAAGGGAGGACCAACCATGGCACTGACGCGCGAAGTGATCGTCGAAACCGCAATGGGGATCCTGCGCGAGTACGGCCTCGGCGACCTGTCCATGCGCCGGTTGGCCCGCGACCTGGGTGTTCAGCCCGGCGCCCTGTACTGGCACGTGAAGAACAAGCAGGAACTGCTGACCATCCTGGCGGGGCTGATCCTGGACCCGGCGGCGGGGACGGCGGCGGGGACTGCGACGGGGACGGCGGCGGGGACGGCCGCGGTTGGCTTGGCTGAGAGCCCGCGGCCCGGAGTCCGGGACTTGGCGATGCGCGTCCGCGCGGCCCTGCTCGACGTGCGTGACGGCGCCGAGGTGGTGGCGCTGGCCCATGCGCTGGCGCCGGACACCCCCTCGCCGCTGCTGCGCTTCGCGCCGCTCTTGGAAGGCTGCGGACTGGCGCCCCGGGAAGCCGGGTGGGCTGCCGGGACGCTGGTGCACTACATCATGGGTTCCGTCGCGGAGCAGCAGACCCGCGCCGGTTTCATCAGCGCAGGCCTGCTCATCGGTGGGTTCGCGGACACGGAAGCAGCGTTCGCCTTCGGCCTGGAGCTTTTCCTGGCCGGGCTCCCCGCTGACAGTTAGGCGGGCACACTGTCGGCGTGGACCCTGCCCGCCAAATGCCCACGCAGGGTTGCGGCCGTGTAGTGCGTGCGGAACAGTCCGCGTCCCTGCAGCACCGGCACCACCTGGTCCACAAAGTCCGCCAGCGAGTCCGGCAGCAGGGGCGGCATGAGGTTGAAGCCGTCCGCACCGCCGCTTTCGAACCACTCCTGGATCCCGTCGGCCACCTGCTCCGGCGTGCCGACCATGGTGGCATGCCCGCCCCCGGCGGCCAGCCTGCCCAGCAGCTGGCGCACCGTGGGCTGTTCGACCTCAATGATCCGCAAAATGGTGGCATAGCGCCCAGCCGGGCCGGTGAAGGCCGACGCCGGCGCCAAGTCGGGCACGGGGGCGTCCAGTTCCCAGCGGCCCGCGTCCCGGCCGACAAAGCCGCTCAACTGTGCAAGTGCCGCCTCAGTCGGCAGGCAGGCATCGGCGGCGGCCTGCTTGGCACGTGCCAGCGCCGCGGTGGCACCCACATATGTCACCAGGCCGGGCATGATGACCAGCGAGTCAGGGTCCCGGCCTGCCGCCATTGCCCTGGCCTTGACGTCGGAATAGTACGCTTGTGCGCTCGGCAGGTCGTAGGCCACTGCATAGACACCTTCGGCGTGGGCGGCCGCGAGGTTCCTCCCGGGTTCGGAGGCACCTGCCTGGAACAACACGGGACGCCCCTGCGGCGGACGCGGGATGTTGAGCGGACCGGCCACACGGAAGTGTTCCCCCACGTGCACCAGGGGTCTGATCCGTGCCGGATCGGCATAGTTCCCGGTCCGGTCGGCCAGCAGGGCGTCTTCATCCCAGCCATCCCACAGCCCCTGGAGCACCTCGATGAACTCGGCTGCCCGCGCATAGCGTTCGGCATGCGCGGGCAGGGCCGCCATCCCAAAGTTGCGCGCCTCGGCGTCGAACATGGAGGTCACCACATTCACCCCGGCACGCCCTCCGCTGAGGTGGTCCAGCGAGGCCAGCAGGCGGGCTGCATGGAAGGGTTCGTAAAAGGAGGCGGAGACGGTGGCCACCAAGCCAATCCGCTCCGTGGCACGGGCGATGGCCGCCAATGCCGTCAACGGTTCCAGGTGCCAGAGCGGTCCGGCGGCAGGATTTCCGGCCGACTGGCCGTCGGCGAAGAAGATGGCATCGAACAGTCCGCGCTCCGCCGTCTGCGCCAGCCGCTCGTAAAAGCGGATGTCGCCAAGCTCGGCCAACGGGGAACCTGGCATCCGCCATGCCGCGCCGTGGTGTCCGCAGCCGTGCAGGAATGCGTTCAGGTGCAGCTGGCGCCCTGTGCCGCGGAGCCGGCCCCCGGTGGCTGCACTCAATTCATCACCAGTCCGCCGTCGACCATGAGGTTCTGCCCCGTCACGGACCGGGCCCACGGGGAGGCAAAGAACAGGACCGCGTCGGCGAGCTCGGCCGGCGTCGTGACCCGGCGCAGCGGCGTGGCGCTTGCAATGAAGTCAAAGACTTCCTCCGGTGTGGCGGCGCTGGCGTCGGTGGTGCGCAGCAGCCCGCCGGAAACCATGTTCACGCCAATGTTGTCGGGCCCCAAGTCCGCGGCAAGGGTGCGGGTCAGGGACAACAGTGCCGCTTTGGCCGCGGTGTAGTCATGGTATGGGACCACGGGATTGTTGAAAAGGTTCGTACCGATGTTCACGATCCGGCCAAAGCCCGCGGCCCGCATGCCCGGCAGGGCGGCCTGGGCCGTGTTCAGGGCACCCCTGACGGTGCCGGCAAACTGTCTTTCAAACTCGGCCCAGGCGATGTCTGCGGCTTTGGAGCGCGCCTCCCCATTGAAGGAGAAATCGGCCAGCGCATTGTTCACCACCGTGGTGACGGGTGCGCCGAAATGCTCCTGGGCTGCCGCGAACATTGCCCCGACTTGATCCGGGCACTCCACATCCGCACGGATCGCCACGGCCCGGCCTTCCCCGGCAGATGCAACCAGCTTTCGCGCGCCTTCTTCGCTGTTGCGGTAGTTGGCCACGACCCGGGCCCCGGCAGCGAGGAAGGCCTGGGCAATGGCGGTTCCGAGGCCGCGGCCGGCACCGGTAATGAGGACGGTTTGTGCAGAAAATTCCATGGTGTTCCACCTTGAAGTAAGGCGAAAAGATGGCACGGGGACCGTATTGGCGCGCGGAAACCCGGCGGGACATCCCTTCGCTAGTGCTAACTAGATCAGGTTCAACGGGTGTGGCTCTCAGCCCTGCAAGGGGGCACCCCGTGTCACTGCCAGCGAGTCTAGCCCGGTCCCGCCGAATCGCAGGCCAATGTTACGCACCGGCCTGCGGCACCTCCCTCAGGTCCTGGCCAGCACGTCAATGTCTTCCAGGAAGTCGGCCGCCACGGAGTCGCTGACCGTGGCCTTCGTTTCGGCGATGGTTTCCAGGTAGTCGGCCGTGACCGGGCCACGGCGCCCGGCGGCGTCCCCGCCGTCGAACATGGCCTTTTCCAGGGCACGCTGGGAGGCGCTGCGTGCGGCAAATTCAATGTCCGCCGGGGAGAATCCGGCGCTCGCCCCGACCAGGGCCGCCACCTCGACATCGGCCAGCACGTGGGCCGGGACGAAGCGGTTCCACATGGCGGTGCGCGCCTCCCCGTCGGGCAGGCCGATGGGAATGACATAGTCGAAGCGGCCGTGGCGCAGGAATGCCGAGTCGAGGGAACGGATGAAGTTCGTGGCGCACACCAGCAACCGGCCGGGCTGGTCGCGGAAGGCGGGAATGATCTTCAGCAGCTCGTTCGTGACACCCTGCATGGGCGAGGGCGGTTCCCCCGAGCGCTGGGCGGCAATCTCCTCCACCTCGTCAATGAAGACGACGGCGTGCTCCAGCTCCGCGATTTCCAAAAATGTCTGGCGCAGCGCCCCGGCCAGCCCGCCCGGCTCCCCGGCCAGCCGTGACGGGAACACCTCCACGAAAGGCCATTCCAGCCGGGACGCAATCGCCTTGGCAAAGGTGGTCTTGCCCGTGCCGGGAGGACCGAAAAGCACGACAGCGCGCGGCGGCACCACACCAAATTCCTCCGCGAGCTCCGATTCCGCAAGAGGCATGACGAGCCTGCGTTCCAGCAATTCCTTCTCCGCAGCCATGCCGGCCACCCGGTCCCAAAGGTCACGGGGCAAAACCCGCCCGCCCAGCTCCTCCAAGACGCCGCGCTCGGCCCGCTGCACCGGGATGCGGCGTTCAAAGTAGCGCAGGTTCTTTTTCACCACGAAGCCGCGGTTCGTGAAGGCCTCCACCCGGGTTTCGGTCTCCGGCATGAGCGCCGAGAGCTTGTTCAACCCGTGCGCAGCCATCCGGTTTTCGACGGCGGCCAGCAACAGCGTCCCGATGCCCCGGCCGCGGAACGCCGGCAGCGTTGCCAGGAAAACTATCCACCCCTGGTCGTGGGCGGCACGGGCCACGGCAGCCCCGACAATCTGCTCGCCCTGAACCGCCACCACGGCATGGTCCTTTTCGCAGGAAGCCAGCACCTCGGACAGGTCATAGACAGGTTCAACCCCGTGTTCCCGCAGGGACTGCCATAACTGGAGGATGCCCTCCACGTCCTGCGAATGAAAATCACGGATGGTCCATGCCGTCATCTAACTGCCGCTCCTTTGCGTTGCCACTGACCTGCATCATGGCACCGTGACGCACATCATGGCAAAGCGGGGAACAATCCGCGGTGGAGCTTCGCTATAACTTGGCAAGAATGGTATTTTCCACCCGACTAAAAACAGCACTGAGGAGCACCTCCCCCTTGAGCATTGACATTGCCACCGAAATCGCCCTGCACAATGAACTCATCCTGGACCCCGGCACCGCATCGGCGCTGTTCCTGGAAGCCCGCACAGCCAGCAGCTGGGCGGATGAGGAAATCTCTGACGGAACGCTGCAGGCCGTCTACGAGCTGACCAAGATGGGCCCCACGGCCATGAACATCCAGCCGCTGCGCATTTCCTGGGTTCGCTCCGGCGAAGCCCGCCAGCGCTTGGTGGAACACATGAACGAGGGCAACAAGGCCAAGACCCTCACCGCCCCGATGGTTGCCATCCTCTGCTTCACCGACGAGTGGCACAACCTGCTTGGCACCACGGCCCCGCACATGGCGTCCATGATCCCCACCTTCGAAGCCGGTGCCGAAAACCGCAGCTCCATGGCCAAGAGCAACGCCCACCTTCAGGCCGGCTACTTCATCATGGCAGCCCGCGCCGCGGGCCTGGCCGTCGGCCCCATGACGGGCTTCAACGCCGAAGGGATCGACGCCGAATTCAATGCGGGCACCTCCCACAGCGTCTTCATGGTGGTCAACCTGGGCCGGCCCGCGGGAACCTCCGACCGGGCACGCCTCCACCGCCTGGACTTCGACGTGGCCACAGCCACCTTGTAGCAGTCCGTCCTCCTGCGGCCCCGCCGCCGGAGGACGCCCCGCCGGAGGAGGACGCTCGGGCGCGCTGCCTGCGGATTTTCGCCGCGGGCAGCGCGTTTTTTGTGCCCTCCCAACTCTCCATAGGCGGCGTCCCTGCCCTGGCGGGTCGCCGCCAATGGAGAGTTGGGCACGCTGAACTACGTCAAAGCATTTCCCTTGGGGTTGGCGCCCGGGTGGGCTGCGTCTGCAACCAACATACCCGCGGCGGTGAGGCGGAACTGCTCGGGTGCGGGGGTGCATTCGATGGCGGTGCTGGTGTCCAAGGTCAGGGCTGCCAACCGTCGCCGACGGCACACCCGCAGTCGCCGACGGCACACCCGCATCGGGTGTCTTCGCGCTGGGCGCAGTGGCAGCTGTCGGCCAGTCCCAACGCCACTGTCTGCACACCGAACCATTTCCCGGCTGTTGCCGGACACCATGGTTAGACTGGCTCCATGAGTGCACACGCTTCAACCCCAGTCACCGTCACCGTCACCGGCGCGGCCGGCCAGATCGGTTATGCCCTGCTGTTCAGGATCGCGTCAGGGGCCATGCTGGGCCCCGATGTTCCGATCAAACTGAATCTGTTGGAGATACCCCAGGCCGCCCAGGCCGCCGAGGGCGCAGTCCTGGAACTGATGGACTGCGCCTTCCCCCTGGTTGCCGGGATGGAAGTCTTTGACGACCCGGCCAAGGCGTTCGACGGCGCCAACATCGCCATGCTTGTTGGCTCACGGCCCCGGGGGCCGGGCATGGAACGGGCGGACCTGCTCAAGGCCAATGGTGGCATCTTTTCCGTTCAGGGCCGGGCCCTGAACGAGGGAGCCGCAGAGGATCTCAAGGTGGTCGTGGTGGGAAACCCTGCCAACACGAATGCCCTCATTGCCGCCTCCCACGCCCCGGACATCCCGGCGTCGCGCTTCACGGCCATGACCCGGCTGGACCATGACCGGGCTGTGGCACAGCTGGCTGCCAGGACCCGCCAGCCCGTGGCCAACATCAAGAACGTGGCGATCTGGGGCAACCACTCGGCCAGCCAGTACCCCGACATCATGCACGCCACGGTTGACGGCGCGCCGGCCACCTCCCTCGTGGAGGAGACCTGGATCGCCGATGAGTTCATCCCCCGGGTGGCAAAGCGCGGTGCTGAGATCATCGCCGTCCGCGGCGGTTCCTCGGCAGCGTCAGCCGCCAATGCCGCCGTCGAACATGTGCGCCTGTGGGTTCAGGGCACCCCGGAGGGTGATTGGACCAGCATGGCAGTACCGTCGGACGGCTCCTACGGTGTGCCGGAGGGGCTGGTCAGCTCCTTCCCGGTCACCACGTCCGGCGGCAATTACAGCATTGTGCAGGGACTGGAGATCAGTGATTTCTCCCGCGCCCGCATTGACGCCTCCGTTGCCGAGCTGGCTGCCGAGCGCGCGGCCGTCACGGAATTGGGCCTGCTGCGCTCAATAACTTGATGTCGCGCGGGTTGATGTTGCCCGGGTTGATGTTGCCCGGGTTGATGTTGCCCGGGTTGACGTTGCCCGGGGGCGATCCGCCCGCGACGCGGATACACCGCAAGGTGGCAAAATGCTGATCGGTGCGTGAACCAAGCCTTCGCCCGCCAACAGGAGTCTTGCCGCCCACGCGGCGCAGCCCGCTGAAACTGTTGCCAAACAGACCCTCGTGCAGCTGACGGTTCATGCCCTGCCGCGCAGGAAATAGGCGAGGGGTCCGGCGAAATTAATGAACGATGCCGCAACCCACCCTTTCCTGCTCCCCTTGATTTGCGCCGGGGTTCTTTGGGAGATGTCCCAAAGCGCTGCCGCCTGCAGCGCAATTTGCGCCGCGGCCGCGATCAGGACAGCCGCCTTGGCTGCCGTGCTCAATTCACTCCAGCGTTTTTTTGCTGCCATCATGACTCCTCCGTGGGTTTGCTTGGTTCTACAGCTGTGCTTCTAAAAGCCGGATCGTTCAAAGACCCAGGGCAGGTCCGAGAGTGTCAGCCGATGCCGGGCCCCCGGCTGGCCGGCCGTTGAATGCCTGCCGTGCGCTGCAGGATACGCTTCGTCCCCTGCCCACAGCACGCCCATCGGTGAGGCATTGGGGTCCGGCTGCAGCAGGTAGGTTTCGTAGGCAAAGGGCTCGGCTTGTCGTGCTTGTGCCAAGGCCTGGGCGGTCGATTCCACTCGGGCCAGGTGGTGCAGGGTGACCCAGGTGGGTGGGATTAGTTTCAGCTGCCCACTGGAGTGCCGGGCCAGGGCGTCTTCAGGCCTGAGCCATTCATGGCGCACATGCTCGGCCGGGTTGAGGACAATGGGCGCGGACGTTGCCGGCGCCAGCATGAACCAGGTCCTGAACCGGCGTGGAATGGCCTGCATCGGCGTCCACTGGGCCAGCCAGACGAGCTCCTC
This sequence comes from Actinomycetales bacterium, assembly GCA_038243775.1. Taxonomy (GTDB): domain Bacteria; phylum Actinomycetota; class Actinomycetes; order Actinomycetales; family Micrococcaceae; genus Specibacter. The sequence continues at coordinate 26,495 of JBBSQT010000001.1, forward strand.
CACGGAAAGCTGCTGCCCGGTTTCCTCGGCCAGTTCGCGCAACCCGGCGGTCTTGGCCGCAGCCAGGTCGTCCAGCCCCTCGCCGGCTCTGTCCACACGATCCGCCGGGTCCACCTTTCCACCGGGAAAGACCCAGGCCCCGCCAAAGGAACTGCTGTTCCCGGGACGTTCAAGCATGAGTGTTTCAAGGCCCGCCTGCCCATCGCGGAGCACGACCACCGTGCAGGCATCTTCCAGCGGTGCAAGTGAAGAAACAGTATCCATTCAGCCATCGTATCCGCGGAGCCTCCCACGGTCTAAGCACGCGAACGCGGCCGTGGCCTACCGGCCAGGAACACCCGCAACGCGGCGCAGAAGAATAGCCATTGCACCAGCCTATACATGCGAGTAGTCTGCTATTCATGAGTACAGCTCATGGGGATTTGACTGGTCGGGCAAGACTGCGAGACGCTGCCATTGAAGGATTCGCCGCCCGTGGTTTTGATGAATCCCTGCGCGCCATTGCAAGCCGGGCAGGCGTCTCGGCCGGACTGGTCCGCCATCATTTTGGTTCCAAGGAGGAACTGCGGGCCGAGTGCGATGCCACAGTCCTCCAACGCTTCCGGACATTGAAAGTGGACAGCCTGAATACGGCTCCGGCACAACTTTTTGCCGAGCTCCCGTTGTCCAGGGACGGCGGCCTGGTCATGGTCTACATCCTGCGCAGCGTCCGTGAAGGGGGTGCCGCCGGCCGTGAGTTTGTTGAAGGCATGGTTTCCGAGACGCTGCAATTCACGCTCGACGCAGTGCAGCGGGGCATCATGGTGCCCAGCCGGGACGAAGAAGCCCGTGTGCGCTTCCTCGTCCAGCAGGCCATCGGCGGCATGATAGTGCATTTGGCCATGCGCCCGGAGATCGAGCTTGACGATTTCCAAGGCGTCATCGAGCAATTCACGGCCGATGCCATATTGCCAACACTGGAGCTGTACACGGAAGGCATCTTCACCGACCGAAGGTACCTCGATTCGTATTTGGCCTACGCGGCCACCCATTCCAACCCGCCCGCGCACCACGCGGGAGACACCGCTGCATGGTAAGGACGCATCATGTCTGCAAATGATCCAGCCGTTGATGTCACCGGCCTCCACAAAAGTTTTGGCCGCACCGTTGCATTGGCGGGGCTGAACCTGCAGGTGGAACCGGGCACGGTGGCAGGTTTTCTCGGACCCAACGGCTCAGGCAAGTCGACCACCATCAGGATCCTGCTGGGCCTGTTGAAGTCCGACGGCGGCAGCGCAAGCTTGCTGGGCGGCGATCCTTGGCGCGACGCCGTCGAACTTCACCGGCGAATCGCCTACGTTCCGGGCGAGGTCAGCCTCTGGCCGAACCTCACGGGAGGGCAGGCCATCGACATCCTGTCCAAGCTGCGCGGCGGGGTGGAGAAGGCCAAGCGCGACGCGCTGCTGGAACGGTTTGAGCTTGATCCGTCCAAAAAGGCGCGCAGCTACTCGAAGGGCAATCGGCAGAAGGTGGCGCTGGTGGCCGGGCTGTCGTCCAACGCGGAATTGCTGATCCTTGATGAGCCGACGTCGGGCCTGGATCCGCTGATGGAGCAGGTGTTCACCGATTGCATCAAGGAGGTGAAGGCGGAGGGCCGCAGCGTGCTGCTCTCAAGCCACATCTTCGCGGAGGTGGAAAAGCTGTGTGACACCGTCACCATCATCAGGGAAGGCAAGACAGTTGAAGCGGGGCGGCTTGAGGAACTGAGGCATTTGCACCGCACCACCGTGTCCGTTGTTCTCGACCGGGATGCGGCCGTGCTGGCTGCGGTGGCAGGGGTGAACGATCTGGTGGCTGACGGCACCAAGGCCACCTTCACAGTGGGCGAAGCCGAACTCGGCGGTGTCCTTCAGGCGCTGTCGGCCTATGCGCCGCACACCTTGGTCTCGAGTCCGCCGTCGTTGGAGGACCTGTTCCTGCGCCACTACGGCGGCACGGCCACCTTCCCCGCGGTGCCGGCCGCCCCGACGCCGAATGCGGGTGTGCGATGAGTTCGGCAGTGGTGGGGACCGCCGGAGGCCCCCGGACCTCGCGCGCTGCCCTGCCGGTATCCGGAACCCTCACCGGTTTTTGGTTGTGTGTCGCCTTCATCCTGCGCCGCAACTGGCTCAGGCTGATTGTGTGGGCAGCCGTTCTGGCCCTCATGATCCCCATTGTGTACGGCTCACAGCAGCACGCGTTCCCCACGCAGGCGGCCCGGGATGCGTACGCCAATGTGGCAAACACTCCCGCGATCGCCGCCATGACGGGCCTGCCCTATGCTGCCGGGTCCCTCGGCGGGATCCTCGTCATCAAAATCTGGATGACGCTCGCCGTGGCGTTGGCCTTCGCCTCAATTTTCCTCGTCACCCGCAACGGCCGGGCCGATGAGGAGCAGGGTCGGACCGAGTTGTTGCGGGCCTCGGCACTGGGCCGGCATGCCTACAGCCTGGCGAACTACACGGTGGCGGGCGCACTGAGCGTTGTCACCGGGTTGCTCATATCGCTGCTTGCCCGCTCCAACGGTTTGCCCGTCGCCGGGTCGTGGATTTTGGGTGGTTCAATTGCCGGTGTCGGCCTTGCGTTTGTGGGCATTGCGGCGCTCTGCGGGCAGATCAGTTCCACCAGCAGGGGCGCCAACTCCCTGGGCGTGGCCGTGCTGGCTGTCCTCTATCTGATCCGTGCAGCCGCCGATGTCAATGCGCACGACACCGGGGTTGCTGCCCTGAGCTGGTTCTCGCCCATCGGTTGGGGACAGAACATGCGCCCGTTCGAGCAGGACACGTGGTGGCCGTTTCTGGCCCTGCTTGCCTTGGCGGCGGCCGGCTGTGCAGTGGCACTGTCCATTGAAACGCACCGCGACCTGGGCATGGGGGTGCTCGCCGCACGCCGGGGGCCGGCCCGCGCGTCGGCGCTCTTGGCGAATCCGTTGGGCTTGGCATTGCGCATGCAACGGGCCACGTTGGTCTCGTGGCTGGCCGGCGCCATTGTTGCCGGGCTGTTCTTCGGCAGCGTGGCCAAGGCCATGACGTCTGTTTTGGACCCATCGAATTCATTCGCGAAGGCATTCCTTGTCGGATCCCAGGACATGCTCAACGGCATCCTGGCCACCTTCGTGCTCTTCAACGGTTTGTTGGCTGCGGCGTTTGCCATCCAGTGCCTGTCGGGTGCCCGGAGCGAGGAAGCGGAGGGGCGCCTCGAGCCCCAGCTGGCCGGTTCCCTGTCCCGCTACACGTGGCTGGCATCCCACGTGCTGGTTGCGGCGGCAGGGTCGGCACTGATGCTGTTGATTGGCGGATACCTGACCGGGGCATCGTCCAACGGTGCAGCAACGGGGGGCCGGCTTGCGGCTGCGACGTTCGCTTATTGGCCGGCCGTGCTGCTCTTGATGGGGATGATGCTCTTCCTCCATGGTTATCTTCCCCGGCTGAGCGTGAGCCTGGCGTGGGCCGCCTATGGCGTCTCGTTGATGGTGGCGATGTTTGGCCCGCTTTTCTCGCTGTCCAAAGATGCCATCAGGTCCACCCCGTTTGGAGCAATCCCCCGGATGCCGGCCGAGGCATTCGCCCTCCCGCCGATCGCCGTTGTGACGCTCCTTGCCGTAGTGCTGGGCGCCTTGGGCATCTGGCGCTTCCGCAACCGCGACCTGGTTCAGGCGTAGCCGTTCA
>JBBSQT010000002.1:0-27398 GCA_038243775.1 Actinomycetales bacterium
AGACGATTCCCCTCACCATCCACGGCTCCAATCTTGCGGACGAAAGCAATACCGAGCCGGCGCGACCAAAAGCGCTACCCGATCCGCCCACGGGCGCTACCGGATCGACCCACAGGTGCTATCCAAAGCCTCTTCTATACACGCCTGCGGCGTGGCGCGCTGACATCTGCTGCTCAGCACGCTTTTGCCTAGCACTGTCGATACTGCCTTCGCGGCAGGGATCGTGTGGATGTCGCGCCAGGGATCTCCTGGCACTTCTTGCTCTTCGAGCGCAGGCAACTGACGGGTTTCCAATGGACGGGACAACCTCGGTTCGCTGCCCAGATGAATTTTCCCGTCAAACATTCTTGACTGGCTGCCAAGCACCATTTGCGATCCAATGACTCAACGTTTACTAGCAGCGTTGCTGTCACGTAGGCATACCCCTCAAACGGAGCAAGGGCATTGAATGGATTGGCCGCTGCCTCCATGTGACACTGTCTGTATCCAATGCATTCCGAGTGCGATATTCCCGACTAAGCAGGAATTCCTATGGATCCACGACTTCAGGGTAAAACAGCGTTAATCACCGGAGCCACCAGTAGCATTGGTCGCGCTATCGCAGAGAAGTTCGCGTCAGAGGGTGCATGGGTTGGGGTCGGAGCGCGGGATAGCGAACGCGGAACCGCCGTTGTCAACGAAATAATCGCAGCTGGTGGTCATGCTGTCTTCGTACACGCTGACTTGGACGGAACAGCTGCAACCTCTGCCGACATCGTCCGGCGTGCCGAAGAAGCGCTGGGCGGCAGGGTTGATGTGCTGGTCAGCAACGCAGCCGCCGTCCCGGTGGCCTCCACCCAAGACACGAACGAAACGCAGATGGCAACGGTCTTAGCCGTGAACCTCACTGGCCCGTTCTTCCTTGTCGCTCAGCTCGCCCCCAAAATGGCTTCCCGTGGGGGTGGAGTGGTCATCACTATCAGTTCCTGGATGGCACAAGGGGGGCACCGCCGGAGTGCCTGCCTACTCCGCTACGAAGGGAGCCATGGACGCTCTGACAAGGGACTGGGCAGCGGAGTTTGCCGGCGCCGGAGTGAGATTCAATGCCATATCCCCGGGTGTTGTGCGAGAGACCGACGATCACGCTGATCCGGCTTGGTCTGCTGTGGTGGGTACCCCCTTGGGGCGCGCGGTCCGGCCAGTGGATATTGCAGCGGGAGCAGCATTCTTGGCCAGTGATGAATCAGTGGCGATTCATGGCATCAGGCTGGACGTGGACGGAGGTAGGACCGCCACCGCCATCATTGCGGGATGACCACCGGACTTCACGCGTGTGGGTCGCGCAGGCCGTGGAGCGGTGGGCCGTATTTACTGATGGCGAGGGAGCAGGAACAGTAAGTCGAGACGATTGAGTGGACGAAAATGAAGTCCACGGTGGCACCGTCCCGGTAACCGTTCTCCTGCGGACGGCATCATCCACGTCGCATCGCGGTCTCTTGAGGCGCTCCAGCCAACCGGCACCGGCTCAGCCTATGGCACGTTGAGGCAGGACATCCGGCATGTGGCTCAGGACCAATTCCTCAGGCCCTGTGCCAGATTTATATCTGGCAGCACAGTTTTTGCACGCCGTAGTCCTGCCCATCGTGAAGAAAACCGGGGCTTCTATGTGTCTGCCCCGAAACGAATCCCAACATGACGCTTCTTCCTGTGGCGCGTCGAATCTCTGTTGGCCCCGCTATTGGCTGTTCTTGCGTTACTGCTGCCACTGTCATCCCTTCTGGCCGCAGCCCTTGCGATGCTTACGCTTGTATTGGGTTTCCCCAGCTGCAGGTCGATGCTGCAGCAACGAAATGCTCGACGAACTACTACCTGGTGGCTCGGTTTATCCGTGGCATCAATTCCGTCCTTACTCGCCAAGTCGTGGCTGTTGGCGATATCTTTCCCCCGATACGCGGACTATTTTCCCCAAGAGCCTGTCTCACCCCTGCGACAAGCAATCCTTGGAAACGCTTCAGTACTTTATGGGGGAGCCATCTGCGCAGCGATCATGGCCCCATCGCTGGGGCAATAGTCCTTAATCGATTGTTCCAAAAAATCCTGGCAATTCATCGGCAGACAGCACCCGAGACGAGCCATCGATAAGTAGAGTGTTTGTTTGCAGGAAGAGATAGAGCTTGAACGTCATGATCAGGAAGAAATCAACCGGAGATAGTCCCGCAGGAGGTTCTCCTCTGGAACACGCATAATGTGATTTTCAGCTCCAGCACGCGCATGTATTCCCGTGTCAGTCTTTGACCGGCCTGCGGGACGATAGCAGTGCGCATGGGCCATCGGAACAGGAGCAACCTACCAACAGCAACACCGGAAGGGTGCAAGGCCACCGGGCAAAAGGACGTCATCTGAGACGGCAAAAGCACATCGCCAACGGTGGGCAAGAATTGCTGCATGGACCGTATCCCTAGCTGCCACGGTTAGTGGCATCCTTCTCGTTGCTATTGGAAAGACGACCATGTGAGTCAACGACCCTAGTACACCAAATACCCATATAAGCCAGACGGTTGAAGTTGGGTTGGTTGGCATTGTTGTACTCTCCGTTGGTCTCCTGTCGGCCATGGCCGTCCTGATCGCAGAGGCGTACGCAACCGGTGGAAACAATGAATCAATAGCACAAGTCCCAGCAAATGTATTAGGGTCGAGCGCCTTTGTCCCAGACATAATCGGCGATCAAAGCTGAACGGTCCGCAAGTCCAAGTACCGCTCAAGATCCAGGCTAGGAAAATATGGTTTCGAGTTCATGTTTCGTATAAGATCGGTTGCTGTGCTCGTCTGATTCCCTTTCAGTGAGAAATCAAGTGGCCTCTGATTTTGGAGATGTTCCGTTCAAGGTTCCGTCTATGGGCAGTGACGTCCGCGCAGATGGCCGATGGATCATTCACGCACTCTTCATGTGAACAGTGGCGCAGGCGTCGATCCAGTTCTCAGACAGCAACTATTGGTCCTGCCTGATTTGCCCCTCAACCCATAGACTCAGGCATGACCAAGAATAAACGTCGGTGGTATCTGGTTCTATACGCCATTGGTACCGGGGGCGCATTTTTTGGCTACCTGCGTCTATCGGGACAGCCCATGGGGGTAGCAGGGTTGTCATCGATTATTTGGCTCGCCTGGATGAGTCTGGTCTTCCTGGTCATTTTCCGTCGACGCCGGAAAATCATGGCGCGGATTTCCGCCCAAGGGCAGGTACCCGGATTCATTCGTCGCCCAGCAGCCCCAGCGGGAGATCGATATCGGAAGTGGAAATCAGTCCTCATAGCCCCCGACAGCGGTGCCCTAACAATTCATCCGACATTGGGCGGGACGTTCATGACACGGGGCTCGCCCTTCACCCTCAAAGTCCATCCCAGCGCTGGTCCGCGGCGTCCTGCCACCAAATGGGAGAAATTCAACCGCTTTGGAACGAACGCCATCGTCCTTCCCTTAGAAACAAACGAGGGTCCACTCGAAGTGGCAGCGCAAGCCAACACGCTAGAAGCTATCGAATCGTCCCTAACCGGCACAAAGCCATGTCGTGGCATGCCAAAGTAACGATGCCCCAAATAGCCAAACCAGCCATACTTCCCTCACAGCAGTGATGACAAAGGACCAGCTGTGTGCAAAGGGCCCCGATTAAGGTTCCCCTCTGGAATTGCCATGGCACGACTTTTCAGCTCCCACGCACACGTGAATCCACTGGCCGGCACCGACCAACTGACTGTCCACTTTGCCCTCAGATTTCAGCATTCGATCACTGGGGTTCCGTTGAAACCAAGGCTAGACTTTCTTCAGAGGAAAGCTTAGTGTTGCCTTTATGGAAAGAATCCCTGATCGTCCCACCTCTGTAGAGGCTCAAGAAGCGTTGCTGTCCGTCAATGATGCAGCTTCACGCCTAGCCAACTACGTGGGGTCTCCATGGTGGCTATATCCACTCCAAGGGGTCGCAGTGGCAGCATTCGTCATCGGGATTGGGTTTAGCAAAGTCAACACTGCACCAGCGACATCTGGCTTTGTGGTTGCGATCATCCTCTTCTGTACCTTGCCATTGATACAACAAACACCCACGCGTGCCGTCTTCGACGTCTACACCCACCGCGGCAGCCGCGGGCTCGCACCGATCTATGTGAGTTCGCTGTTCGCGCTATCAGCCACGGCTGTTTGGACACTTTCCACAGCCGGCCCGTCTTTTGCCTGGGTCGTGTACCTTGCGGCCGGCGCTGGTCTACTGCTGACGATAACTATGGGGCCGCTTATGGACAGACGTCTGGCACACGCTATCCGGGCCGGACGGCGATGACCGAAGGATTTAATGACATTATTCACGTGCCTGCCAGGTTGCGTGTCTGCTCCATCCTGGCCGAGGTCGCTGAGATTGAATTCGGCGTCGTTCGGGACTCGCTACAGCTAAGTGACTCTGCACTTAGCAAGCACTTACGAGTCCTCGAAAATGCGGGGTACGTTGCTCTACGCAAGGGCATAGTGGAGACCCGCACACGCACCTGGATAAGTTTGACAAAAATCGGGCGCACGGCATTTCGTGCACATGTCAGAGCATTGAGGGCCCTTGCCGCAAGTGCTGATATCCCAGACCCCACCAACTAGACCGCCCCTGCAGGTCGCTGCGAGCATACCCTCCCGATGAAGGTTCCTTCACCGGGCGGCCTGCGGTGGTCTCTGTCCACTGTCCGCGCGCGGATTGCCCTCGAGGATCGCAAGGGCACGGTCCTCGACGCTCCCAGGCACCGGGCCTAGCCGGACGTGCAGACAACGACGGCCAGCATTCCTACAGGAGGTTCGCCTTGAGCGTCCTGGCGATGAAGGTGCCGTATCGCTCGACGGACCATCCCCGTTTCATGACGAGGTTCTCGTACAGCCCCGCGGTCGTGCATGTGAACATGACGTCAGCGGCCTCCTGGGCGTTTAGGCCTGGACGCAGGAGCCCTCGGGCCTCCATCTGCTGCGCGTTGCTCAGCATCCGCCGGTAGCGGACCTCGTCGACCTCGCGCAGCAAATCCGCCATGTCAGCATCGCCGCTGGCTGCCGCGTCCCGGATGAGCAGGATGATAGGGGCCGCGAGCGGGCTGACCTCGGCAGTGAAGCGACCGAGCTGCTCGATGAGTGCTAGCGGATTCGTTCCTGACAGCTGCGCGAGGTCAGAGCGCTGCTCCGCTGGTGGCCCACCAGCCCCGAGGAGGCTTTGTTTCTGGATGGCCCGCACGAGCCCTGGCTTGCCGCCGAAGTTCTTATAGACCGATTCGGAAGACACCCCGGCCGTGCGCGCGATCTGCGCTATCGTCGTGGACCCGTACCCGTGCGCGAGAAACATCTCGCGCGCCCGTGCGAGCACGATGCGCCGCGACTCCTCGGCGAGCTCCCGGCGCCGTCGTACATCGTAGGCGCGTCTGGGCGAGGAAGGCTCTGACGCATTGACCTGGTGGGGCATGTTGTCCTAAAATTTAATGAATACAGTTAACTGTATTTAAATCAAAGTTAGCAGATCTGCGCCTCCTCCACACGCTCGAGGCACCAAGGAGTCGTCATCATGGACACGCCCGAGGGCATGGACCGCCTCCCCGCCGGGCCAGTGTGGCGCATGTTCGCCGCCTCCTGCCAGCACGACCTCGACGCGATGGTCGCCGAGTTCGCCAACGACTACGTCAACATCACCCCCAACCACCCCGACCGCAGCTTCACCGGGAGCGCCCAGGTGCGGTCCAACTGGTCCGCCCTCTTCGCGGGAGTCCCCGATCTCACGCTGGAAATCCGAGACGTGGCAACTGCTCCCGATGGGAAGGTCTGGGTGGAGTGGGCCTCCCACGGTACGCGTCGCGACGGCTTCCCCGTCGAGCAGGCCGGAGTTGCGATCTTCACCTTGCGCGAAGGCCTACTCTCCGCCGTCCGGTTCTACCTGGAGCCCGTCGATCACGAGCCCGGGGACGTCAATACGGCCATCCGGGACGTCGCAAGCACCGATTCGAGAGGACCACGGCGGTGATCCTCATTGTCGGCGCCACCGGTAATCTCGGCGGCCGCGTCGCCAGGCTGCTGCGCTCACAGGGACAGGACGTCCGCTGCCTAGTGAGGCAAAACAGCGACGACACCGGGCTGCGGGAACTCGGCACGGAAGTCGTGCGCGGCGACCTCACGCTACCGGCCAGCCTAAAAGCTGCATGTCAGGACGTCGATACTGTGATCGCCACGGCGACGGCGATCAGTAGCCGCATCGCCGGGACCAGCCCTGCGACCATCCGGGCCGTCGACGAACAGGGCATGAGCTTCCTGGTGGACGCGGCCGAGACCGCGAGCGTGCACCGCTTCGTCTACATGTCCTTCCCTGGAGCCGACGCGGCTATCGGCACGCCCCTGGAACGCGCCAAGCTTGCGATCGAGAGGCAACTGGTCAGCTCGGCGCTGCGGACGGTCATCATCCGCTCGGACGGATTTCAGGAAGTCATCCTCGCCCCCATGGCACGCTTCGACATGGCCGCAGGGAAAGCAACAGTTATCGGCAAAGGTGACACCAAGAGGCGCTGGGTGGCCACGGATGACGTTGCCGCTCTCCTCGCGGCGGTCGCGAGCGAGCCCGATCCTCCAGTACTGATCGACGTCGGCGGGCCGGAGCCTCTTAGGAAGAACGAAGCCATCGCGACCGCCGCGGAGCTCACCCATCACCGAATGAAAGTCCAGCGCATGCCGCGCCCCATAGCCCGCCTTGCGATCCGCCTGCTCGACCGCCGCAATGACGCCCTCGCGTCCGTGCTCGGCGCAGGGCTGCTCGAGAACCTCCACGAGGCCACTTGGGACGATGAGCCCCTGCGTCAGCGGGGGATTAACCCCAAGCCCGCCAGCGAGTTCCTCCGCGAGCAGGCGCAGGAACTGACCTGAACCCGCATGCTACGGGATCCGGCCGATCCAAGCCGAGTGATCAGCCAGAAGATCTCCAGCCTCCCGATAGCCGGGCGGCAGCCGGGCGCGATATCGAGGTTTGCGACGTTGTTGCGCTAACGGTTCCGGAGGAACGGTCTACGGAACTGATTCAAGTATTCGGCTCCGAAAGTTTAATCTTCGCCATGCATTATGTAACACTGATGCGATGCCGCTATTCCGTCTCTCCAGCTCCGACATGGTCTCCGACGACGCAGTTGTCTCTCTGTATGAATCCGTGGGATGGTCCGCGTATGCGAAGGACCCAGAATTACTTTGCCGGGCAATAAGGAGTTCCTCGTTTGTCGTCACGGCCTGGAGCGAAGGTGGCCAGCTCATCGGCTTGGCCCGGGTCATTTCTGACGATGTAACGATCTGCTATGTGCAGGATATTCTGGTCAATCCGGATTTTCAGGGTGTCGGTGTGGGCCGCGGGTTATTCGCTCAAGTCTCCGAGAGGTATCAGCATGTCAGGCAGACAGTACTCATCACCGACGATCAGCCGCAGCAACGTGCCTTTTATGAATCGATGGGACTTACTGAGGGCGCAAATTTCGCCCCGGAGCGGATTCGTGTTTTCGCGCAGTTTCGCTGAGTCTCTGCTAGAGGGGGATGAGCTCCCGAGCGGGGCTGGCAGCAACGCCAGGGTCATGACTTCAGCGTCGGAGATTTTACGGCTGATCTAGATCTTGGTCCGGTACGGGACCCGTTCGGGATGGGCCTTCAATAAATCATCGGCAGCGACATCGAATGCTGTGGCAAGGGTGTACAGATCCGCGTCCAAGTGAGCCCCCCAGTTGGACGTTGGATGGATAACGCCGATTCTGAACACGCTTGCCCCAAAGCCCCTACAACACGCCGCGCCGCTTGGAATTACTCATCTAGAGCTCTATCGCGGAATAGAGAATTTCCGCTGGTCAGAGTGTCGTTTTTAGATGGCTCCTGCACGCGGACCAACGCCTTCAAGAGAAACACCTTCGGGACGGGTCAACGCTTCGATGACGGATAATGTCAGGGAGGCATCCGAACCCGCAAAAAAGCCGCCGAGGACCAGTAGATGGAATCACCGAACAATGTCATGGCCATAAACCACGCGGTGCACCCAGGCTTTCTTATCGGCGGTTTCCTTGGCTGCATCCATGCAGGCTTCAGCCTCTACTGGGCAGCGGGCGGAAGCTGGCTCGTTTGGACGCTTGGAAACAGCCTGCTGGAAACCTTTCGTGGGAAGGAATGGCTTCTCGTTCCCGTCGCCGTCATCAAACTCATCGCCGCTCTGGCACCAATCTTGCTTGCCCGTAGAGGTTGGCCAGCCTATCGACTTACTCGCGGGATTTGCTGGCTGGGTGCACTCGTTCTAGTCGCATGGGGCGGTTTGAACGCAATCGCAGGCAACCTTGTGCTCGCCGGGCTGCTCCGCAGCCCATCCGGCTACGACCACCCGGGGATGATCGGCCACGCATACCTGTGGGAACCGCTGTTTCTCGCATGGGGACTCGCTTTGGCACTCGGCCTACGTGCCACGCGAAAACGAAGCATCGACCGCGTGTAAGAAACGCTAGCGATCATGCTTGGAAACCACCTCATTGAAGTGTAGAAAACGGAGAAAATCGTAAGCTGAGGGCAAGTTGAGCCAGGTGGCCGCTGGACTACAGCCTGCCACTGGAAGCTACCATCCTCCAACCAACAAAAAACGTTTCAAGTCCTCCACCGAGACCTCGTCGGCGAATTTGCCGAACCCTGCGGCCTGCTCATCACGTAGAAAATCGACTGCCATGGAACCCGTTCAACAGGCCGCTGCTCCTTAGCGTGAATTTCCGGGCGATTCTTCCCTGGACCCCAACTCCACAGGGAGCCAGCAAAAAGCGTCAACGAAACGTCAGGCTAAAAGCCCCCGACCAGTGCCCGTGCCGCTTGCAGATACGATCGGGTGACGCCGGCCTGGGTCAGCTTCGTGACGGGAGAACCCAGCGTGTAAATCAAACCAGCAGGCTTGCTGAAGGCCAACAGCCTGAAGTACACGCCGCCGTCGGGCTTCATTTGGGCGATGAAGGCCTCTTCGCCCAGGGCGGGGTGCCCGGGCAGGGTGCCGTAGCCGAAGCCGGCGAGCTGTGCGTCGCCCCCGTCCGGCAGGGCTGACGACTGCGGCTCGACGGCCCAGACCACCTCGCACGGCACCGGGAGCCGAAGCGCACCCACACCGAATCCACTCACCACCCGGGCGCCAACAGCTGCGCGCTGCGGGGCCTTGACGGTCAGCCCCGAACGCCGCTGGATCTGCCAGGTCAGGATGCCTTCGGCCAGCGCGGCAAAGGTTTCGGGGCCGCGGCCCACCAAGAGGTTCTTGTCCACGTGGCCGAACCCCTTGGGCCAGGTTGTGTCTCCAACTTCCCTGTCCGCGGCCAGTCGCGTGAGCCCCAAGTACGGGTAGTTGAGGGATCCACTGTTATTTTTTGGCGGCATGCGCGCTCCATTCCAAGGAAAGTTGCTGTTTCTTGGACAGCCCCGCGACCACAAGGTCGTACGAATCTTCCAGCATTTCCAGCACCATTTGTTCCTCCACAAGGGAAATGTCAACGGTGTTCCAATGCTTCTTGTTCAAGTGATAGCCGCCGGTAATGCCGGGATTTGCGGCACGCAGGGCGGGGGCCAGTTCAGGGTCGCACTTGAAGCTGATGGTCACGGGGTCCGCGTCCAGATCACCCAAGGCAAACACTTTCCCCACCCACTTTGCGCCTCCGCTGCTGGGCGCCTTGACCTTGAATACGCTTGTTTCCGGACCGAACGGGAAGTCTTCATAGCTTCCGGGGAAGTCCAGGGCCGCGGCCCGGAGCCGGTCCGCGTCAATCCCCATCGGTGCGTTCCAGTGGCAGGACCTCGTAGTTGAGCACCGCGAACTGTCCTTGTACGGTGGCGCCGTGCAGCTTGAACCGGTCAGCCCCCGCGTTGCGGGGCAGCAGCGGTGCGCCAGCCGTCAGCGTGGCCGGGGCAATGGAGATTACCAGTTCGTCCAAGGCTCCAAGGTCCAGGAACTGTCCGGCCAGGTCGCCGCCGCCCACCACCCACACGTCCAGGTCCCCGGCCGCCGCCTTGATGTCGGCCAGCACCCCCGCCACGGAACCACTGACAAACCGGACGTCGGCGCCGTCGGGCACGGGCAGTGTCCTGGTGGTGAAAACATACGTGGGTTTGGTGCCGTAGAACTGCTGCCATTTGTGCGGCTGGGCCATTAAGTTTTCGGCGTTCAGCACCCACTCGTACGTGGATGATCCCTCGACAAAGACGCCCATGCTGTCCATGAACGAGGCGATGTCGGGCGCACCGGCGTTGTCCACGGCAAAGAGCCACTCCAGCGAATGGTGCTCATCCGCCAAGAACCCATTGAGCGTGCTCGCCGTGTAGTAAACAACTTTTGTCATGGGTTCAAGGCTACCGGCAGCGGCCGGGCTCTGGCGCGCTTCGGGGCGAGCGTCAGGCCAGGCAAAGACTGCCGAGACGGGTCAGCCGCAGTTCCTGCAGCCCGTCGTAGCGGCTGAGCCGGTCCAGTTCGTCCCCGCCCCACCGGTCTGCGTAGTCGCTGCGGGCGCCCTCGGGTGCAACGTAACGCACGTCCACCAGGCCAAGGGTGGCCGCGTATTCAAAAAACAGCACCAGCACGTACCGGCCCTGCAGCAGCGACCACTCATGATAGCCGTCGTATCCCAGGCTGCCGTACTCCGGGTCTTCGATGTAGAACTTCCACAGCCGCAGGTCGGTGCGTTGGATTTTCGGGTCCATGCCCAAGGCCGCCATTTCGGAAAACAAGGCGTCCACCGGCGTCCAGGAATCCTCCGACAACAACTCCAGGCCCTCGGCCGCCAACTCCCGCCGCGGTTTCAATGCACTCATGACGTTGGCGGAGCGCTGGCCCTTGACCGCCTCGATTCGGCTGAACTCGTCAATGATGCCCGCCTTCAGCCACCGCTCCCAAAGTCCCTTCAAAACCAGTGCAGGGTCCTTGGAGACGGCGGTGCGTCCGCGCGGCGTCAAGGCCATTCTCGGGCCGTCAGCCAGTCCGCCGGCCTGCAGCAGCAATGGCCAGGAGAAACTGGAAATGGGCTCATCGTCGTAAAAGTCACCGCCGGGCAGCTCCCTTTCCAGCAACCGCACAGTGGCCGCCGAGGGCTTGCGGGTCACCGCACTGACGCGCAGCTTGTCGGCGTCGGCCAGTGCGAGCACCGCCGGGAGCTGGGCCAGCGCCCGCTGTTCCGTATGGACTTCCATGACATCCCGCGTGCCGTCGTCGAGTTCCACCGGCGTCAACTCCTTCTCTTTTCACACGTGAAGCTACGGCGTTGCAAGATAGTCCTCAAGCAGCACAACCTTCAAGCCCGCCGCATCCTTGGCCGCAATGAATGCCGCCAAGTCGTCGGGAAATTCCGGCCGAAAATGCATCAGCACAATGTCCCCGGGACGCAAACCTGCACCGACCTGGTAGTCCATACCGCGCGCGTTGGCCTTGGCTTCCCAATCCACAACGGCCTTCATCCCGCATTCGGCGGCCGCCTGCCGGGTGGCATTAGTGTAGGGACCGCCCGGTGGCCGGATGAACACCGGCCGGCGACCGTAGTGCTGCTGCGCAAAATCCGCCATGCCGCAGATCTCGGCCTTTTGTTCGGCATAACCCAGCTGGATGAATCCCAGGTCATGGCTCATGGTGTGGTTTTCAACGAGGTGCCCGGCCTCGATGTACTGCCGGTAAAAATCCGGCTCCCCGGCGATGAAATTGTGCGCCAGGAACAGCGACGCCTTGATCCCGTGCTTCTCCAACAGTGACAGGTCCGAGCCTCGCTTCACCGCGCCGTCGTCGATCGTCAGGAACACCACCTTCTGCTCGGTCGGGACCCTTGTCAGCACCGGCACCATGCCATTTTCGATGGGCGGGAGCACGTAATCCGGCACCAGCCCGTCCAGCGTGTCCACCCTCCCGGTGGCCGGGTTGGTGGCGGGTGCGCTGCCGGGAATGGACGACGCCGTCCCTTGCGTTGGCGCGTTGGCGGCTCCCTCCGTCGGGGTGCTTTGGGTGGTAGCGCCACGTGACGGGGCACGGGCACTGGTGGAAGAGATGTGGGTGGGAGAGGGCTCTGGAGCGGAGGTGGTGGCTGCCGGGTGTGGCAGTCCTTGTTCGCTGGGCTCCGCGGCTTCGGCCGCCACCCACCAGATCCCCGTTGCCACGAGGACAACGACTACTACAAGTGTGATGAGACCGATGAGGCGACCCTGGGGCCGGGACATGTTGAGATGACGTGACATATCTACTTTCTTGGCTCGCTCAAGGGAATGCGACGGTGCGGGTATTAGATCCCCAGCTTTGTTGCCTCAATTTTCGGGCAGGTGTCCATAACCACGTCAAGTCCGGCAAGCCTGGCACGCTCAGCGGCCGCCTCGTCGATGACCCCCAGTTGCAGCCATACGGCTTTGGCTCCCACGGCAATGGCCTGGTCCACCACGGCGCCCACTCTGAAAGAGTTGACGAAGCAGTCAACGACGTCAATGGCGCCCGGGATCCCAGCCAGTGTCTTGTAGCCCTTCGCGCCGAGGACGTCGTCGCCCTTCAGGCTCACTGGAATAATCTCCTGACCCAGGCGCTGCTGTAGAAAATGCGAGACTCCGAGGGCTGCGCGCAGCGGATTGTTGGACAGCCCCACGACAGCCCAGCGGGCCGGAGTTGTCAGAAGCCGTAGTATCACATCGGGGTTGTTTTGATGGACCATGTCTTGAGCCTACTTCGCCGCGACCCTCCTGGCGTGTCAATTGTTACGGCATGTGTGCATCAACTTTTCCCATCCGGCGGCGCTCAGGATACTTTGAAGGTGACCATCCCGAGCGGCTGAGAGATCTGGCTCAGTGAAGCCGCAGCAACCCTGGTTGGCGGACATCGTCCCCGATGCCGTTCAATAACAAGGAATTCGTCCGGGTACGGTTCCGGCCTGCATGGGCCGGTACCGGAGGACGTTTTCCGTAGGGTGCTACTGCCAGGACCGATGGAGTAGCCACATGAGCAGCACCCTCGTTTCAGCGCAGCACACCGCTGCGCCCCCGCAGGAAAACGCAACATTAACACCCCGCCGTTCACAAGCAGGCGTCACCGCCATGGGAGTATCCTTCTGCGGCCTGGGCCGTTCCTTCGGCGAGGGCCCCGCGACGCGGACCGTGCTGCGGGACATCAACTTTGACGTGCGTGCCGGGGAAATCCTGGCCATCCTTGGCCCGTCCGGCTGCGGCAAATCCACCCTGCTGCGCTCTGCGGCCGGGCTCGACTCCCCCACGGCCGGGGACGTCTGCATTGACGGGTCAGTGGTCTCAGGCATCGACCCGCGCTGCGCGTTTGCCTTCCAGGAACCGCGGCTCATGCCGTGGAAGTCAGTGGCCGACAATGTGGCGCTGGGCCTTCCCCGCGGTTCGGCCAAGCGCAAGCGCGGCGTGCCGGACGCGGTTGAGGACCTGCTGGGCCTGGTGGGTCTGAGCGATTTCGCCCGACACCGTCCCCGGGAGATTTCCGGAGGCATGGCCCAGCGCGCGTCGCTGGCACGGGCCTTGGCCCGGAACCCCGGCGTGCTCCTTCTGGACGAACCCTTTGGCGCCCTCGATGCCCTGACCCGCATCAAGATGCAGGACCTGCTGCTGGACATCCACACCATGGAACCCACCACGGTCCTGCTCGTCACCCACGATGTCGACGAGGCACTGGCGCTGGCGGACCGCATCATTGTCCTGGGCGCCGCTGCCTCCGGCCGCCCGGGTGCCACGATTGCGCGCACCGTCGAGGTTCCCGGCGCACGCCCCCGCAACAATGCGGCCC
Source organism: Actinomycetales bacterium (assembly GCA_038243775.1). Taxonomy (GTDB): domain Bacteria; phylum Actinomycetota; class Actinomycetes; order Actinomycetales; family Micrococcaceae; genus Specibacter. The sequence goes on from JBBSQT010000002.1 coordinate 13,775, forward strand.
TTGCCGAGTTGCGCAGCTCCCTGCTCGCCAGTCTCGGCGTTTCGCGCCACTAGACAGTCGCCCCCGCGGGAGCACCATGCACCCGCAGCCCCAAACCTTCAAAAAATTACACCACTGTGAGGATCTCCCATGCCTGTTTCACACCATTTTAACCGCCGTTCCTTCCTCGGTGCGGCCGCTGCTCTCTCCGCCCTCGCCGTAACCGGCTGCGTTCCGGGTGAAAAAATTGCAGGCGATGTTGCCGCCGCAGGGAAGAACACCTTGAACATTGACTTCGCCACCTACAACCCCCTATCGCTGATCATCAAGGAAAAGGGCTGGCTCGAGGCCACGCTCGCCGAGCAGGGAGTTGAGGTCAACTGGCTGCAGTCGGCGGGTTCCAACAAGGCCAACGAGGCGCTGCGCTCGGGCGCCGTCGACGTCGGATCGACCGCCGGTTCCGCCGCCCTGCTGGCCCGTGCCAACGGCTCCCCCATTAAGACCATCAGCATCTACTCCCAGCCCGAGTGGGCAGCCCTGGTCGCCGGCAAAGACTCGGCCATCACCTCCGTCGAGCAGCTCAAGGGCAGGAGCGTGGCAGCCACCAAGGGCACCGATCCCTACTTTTTCCTGGTCCAGGCCCTCGAGTCGGCGGGGCTGAGCACCTCTGATGTGACGGTGCAGAACCTGCAGCACGCGGACGGCCGCACCGCCCTGGAGAACGGCTCCGTCGACGCCTGGTCGGGCCTGGATCCAATCATGGCCGGCGCCGAGGAGAACGGCAGCAAGCTTTTCTTCCGCAACCTGGACTTCAACACCTACGGTTTCCTGAACGCCACCGAGTCCTTCCTCAAGGACAGCCCCGAACTTGCCCAAACCGTTGTTGACGCGTACGAGAAGGCCCGTGTGTGGGCTGCCGCCAATCCGGTAGAGACCGCCAAGATCCTGGCCGACGTCGCCGGGCTGGACCTCCCCGTCGCCACGACCGTCATCACCGAGCGCAGCAACCTCGATGTCAGCGGCATCCCAGGCGAGAAGCAGCGCGCCGTGTTGGCCAAGATCGGACCCACCTTCGTGTCCCTGGGCGACGTCGAAACCCAGGCGAAGGTTGACACCGCACTGGACTCCCTCCTCGATGACTCGCTGGCCAAGAAGGCGGATGCCTCCACCGTCAAGGACGCCTGATGACGCACCTGGGCAACCCCGGCGCGACAGGCAACAGTGTCATTCCGACCAGTGTGGAGGGGCTCGCCGCAACAGGTGTGGATACCTTGACGCCGGCCGACGCCGTTCCCTTCCTGCCTTCTCCGGCCCGGCCCGGTTCGGCCCGGATCAACCCCGGCGGCAGCAACCCCGGCGGCAGCAACCCGGACGGCAGCAAGCTGCTGGGCAACCGTTGGGTGGTGCTGGGCTTGGGCCTGATCTTCCCGGCCCTGGTGCTGCTGGCCTGGCAGCTGAGCACGGCGGCGGGCCTGTTCTCCTCCGTGCAGCTGCCGGCCCCCGCCGCCGTCGTCGAGGCCGCACGGGGGCTCATTGAGCGCAACGAGCTCTTCGGGCATGTGGCCATTTCCACCCAGCGCGTGCTGATCGGCTTTGTCGGCGGAGCGCTGCTGGGCTTGGGGCTGGGCGCACTTCTGGGGCTGTCCAGGGTGGCCGACATCCTTCTTGGGCCCACCCTCGGCGCCCTGCGCGCCGTCCCCTCGCTGGCCTGGGTGCCGCTGCTGATCCTGTGGATGAAGATCGGCGAGGACTCCAAAATCACCCTCATCATCATTGGTGCGTTCTTCCCCGTCTTCACCACCGTCTCGCTGGCTTTGCGCCACGTGGACAGGAACCTGGTTGAGGCCGGCCGCGCCTTTGGCCTGAAGGGCCTGAAGCTGCTGACCACGATCCAGCTGCCGGCAGTGGTTCCGGCCATCTTCTCCGGCCTCCGGCTGGCCTTGGCCCAAGCCTGGCTGTTCCTCGTGGCGGCGGAGCTGATTGCCTCCTCCATGGGGCTTGGATTCCTGCTGACGGATTCACAAAACAACGGCCGCACGGACCGGCTGCTGCTGGCGATCGTGCTGCTGGCGATTCTGGGGAAGGCCACGGACGCCCTGTTGGGCGTGGCCGAGAAGTGGGCCGTGCGCCGGTGGACGTAACCACCAGCGCAGCAAGCATTACTCACGCTTCAGCGGTCAGGCGTCCACATACGAATCGTCGACGCCCGGCCGTTCGTTGTCTCCGGAATCCGTTGCGGGCTCGTCCTCTTCCTCTTCAGGCAGCTCGTCGAAATCCACGTAGTCTTCATTCGTGAGTTCGTCGGTGTACAGCGCCCAGAACTCATTGTGGCCGGCCGCTGCAGGATCCAACGCCTGCAATTGCGTCTCGAACGACTTCTTGACCTCGGAGAAACCTTCGTCGTCTTCGGGGCCTGCGCTGTCCCTGTCTATGGATCCCCAAGCGGCGACTATGTCCGGCAGGATCTGGAGGGAGGAGGCAATGAGGCTCTCATCGTCCTCACAGACGTACAACACGGCGCTGCTTTTTCGGTCCACCACGACAAACTGGAAATCACCGTCATTGCAGACGATGGCTCGCCCGCCTGCGTCGTCGGCGAAGGGTGGTTTGAGCCATTGCCCGTCCAAGGGAACATCCTCGAGCGCCACCGGGTACATCGTCTCCAACACCGACCAAATGCTGGCGTCGTTCATGATTTCCTCCTGCCCTTAGTCTCGAGACTAATCACAGCACCAACCGCCGTCAACGGAAAGTTTTCCTCCAACGGGCGCGCACTTGCGGTCCGGTTTCGGCGGCCCTGCCGCGCGCTTATCCTTAAAGTACGACGGCGGGAGGCCACCTTTGCAACAAAGGCAACCTCCCGCCGTCGTACTTCACGCGGCAAGGAGCGGCCTAGCCGAGCGGGACCACCACCGTGTTGTTTGCAAAGCGGCGGTTGAGCAGCACCGGCAGGAACTCGCGGACCTCTTCGATGCGCCTGTGGGTGACGTCGGCCGTTGCCACGCCCTCGGGCTCATCGTTGAGGAAGTCGATGGGGATGCCCATGGGGTCAAGGATCACCGAGTGCCCGATGCAGTGGTCGCTGGAGGTTCCGGCCGCCGCGACCCAGCAGGTGTTTTCAATGGCACGGGCCTTGAGCAGCGTCTCCCAGTGCTCAATTTTGTGCTCGCCCTTGAACCAGGCCGCAGACACGCAGATCAGGTCGGCCCCGTCAATGGCAAGTGCCCGGGCAAGTTCGGGGAACCGGATGTCGTAGCAGGTCATGATGCCCACCTTGAATCCGCCAATTTCCACGATGGTCAGGCCCCGGTCGCTCGGCTTGATGCGGGTCGATTCCTGGTAGGAGAACGCGTCGTAGAGGTGCAGTTTCCTGTAGGTGCCAAGGATTTCCCCGTCGCCGCCCACCGCAACCAAAGTGTTGTAGGGGCGTGCTTCACCGCTTGATTCGTAGCCGCCGGCAATCACCGCGATGCCCACTTCGGCGGCGATCATGGACAGCCCCTGCACGAAGGTTGTCCAATGGGCGTCGACGGCCGCGGCGAAATCTCCCTTGACCCGGCCCACAGAGAACATGGCCTCTTCCGGGAACAGGATCAACTTGCTGCCGTCCGCTTCCGCTTCCACGGCGAGCCTGCGCATGGTGACCAGATTCGTGGCAACATCTGCGTCCGGGTTGAATTGTCCAACGCTGACCTTCATGGCGGGGTCCTTCCGTTCGATTCCTGTCCACCCAGCCTAGCCCGTCCGGCCCGGCTGCCGGAATCGCCAAAGACTGCCCAAAACAAAGGCGGGTACGACGCCGGAACACAAGTTCCGGCGTCGTACCCGCCTCGGGTGCGTCCGCGAATGGGAGGGCATGGATGGGCCCACGCGCCCGAGGGACCCGGGAAATCGCTCCAGCGATTTGCTGGGAGGGCGTGGGGATCAGTCGTTGATCAGGTCGTGGCGCACAATCGTCTGGTCGCGGTCCGGGCCCACGCCGATGGCGGAGATCCTGGTGCCGGACATGCCCTCGAGGGCCAGCACGTAGTTGCGTGCATTCTCGGGCAGGTCCTCCATGGTGCGGGCCGTGGTGATGTCTTCGGTCCAGCCCGGGAAGTACTCAAAAATGGGTTTCGCGTGGTGGAAATCGGTCTGCGTCATGGGCATTTCATCGTGGCGCACCCCGTCAACGTCATAAGCGACGGCAACAGGGATCGACTCGATGCCGGTGAGTACGTCCAGCTTGGTGACGAAGTAGTCCGTGAAACCATTGACGCGGGAAGCGTGGCGGGCCAGGACGGCGTCGTACCAGCCGCAGCGGCGGGGGCGGCCGGTGTTGACACCGAATTCGCCGCCGGTCTTTTGCAGGTAGATGCCCATGTCGTCGAACAGTTCCGTGGGGAACGGGCCGGCGCCAACGCGCGTGGTGTAGGCCTTGATGATGCCCACGGAGCGGGTGATGCGGGTGGGGCCGATGCCCGAGCCAACGCAGGCGCCGCCGGCGGTCGGGTTGGAAGAAGTGACGAACGGGTAGGTGCCGTGGTCAACGTCCAGGAACGTGGCCTGGCCGCCTTCCATGAGTACCACTTCGCCGCGATCCAGTGCCTCATTCAGCACATAGGTTGCGTCAATGACCATGGGGCGCACGCGCTCGGCGAAACCGAGGAAGTACTCAACAATTTCCTCAACTTCCACGTTGCGGCGGTTGTACACCTTCACGAGGAGCTGGTTCTTCTGCTTCAGCGAGCCTTCCACCTTTTGGCGCAGGATCGACTCGTCAAAGAGGTCCTGGACGCGGATGCCCAGGCGGGCCACCTTGTCCATGTACGCCGGGCCGATGCCGCGGCCGGTGGTGCCAATGGCGCGCTTGCCCAGGAAACGTTCGGTCACCTTGTCCAGCACCTGGTGGTACGGGGCCACCAGGTGGGCGTTGGCGGAAATGCGCAGCTTGGACGTGTCGGCGCCGCGCGCCTCAAGCCCTTCAATTTCCTCGAACAGCGCCTCAAGGTTGACGACGCAGCCGTTGCCGATGATGGGTGTTGCGTTGGGGCTGAGAATTCCGGCGGGAAGGAGCTTGAGCTCGTACTTCTCACCGCCCACGACGACGGTGTGCCCGGCGTTGTTGCCGCCGTTGGGCTTCACTACATAGTCGACCAAACCACCTAGAAGATCTGTGGCCTTGCCTTTGCCTTCGTCACCCCATTGGGCTCCGACGATCACGATTGCTGGCATGGGACACTCCCCCTTGCTCATAAGTTGAGCCGGGCACTGCAATGGCCGGCGGTAGTTCCGCCGTACAGAGTCCGGACACGAAAATGCCCCTTGGGAATCGTTGCGCTTTATGCCGTTTCCAGCACCAAGGCGTCGATCAAGGGGGTCTTACCCCGTAAGTTTACTGCACCGCCCCTGCCGGTGCACATTGGCCCCGCCAAATGGACGACGCCGGCAGCTTCCGGCGGTTAAAACTGCAGCTGATGGTGCAGCGTCCGCCAAAACACGCCCGAAGGCGGCGCAGCGTCGGAGTGCGGCGGAGGGCTGGGAGGGCTGGGAGGGCTGGGACAATCATCCGGATGGTTGATCCCCGCCGGGAGATGCAAGCATAGTTTGAAGATATGCAACAGCTAAAGACAAGTGTGAGTGCACCCGGGGCATCCCGCAACAAGTGGGCTGGGCTTGGCGTCCTTGCGGCCGGGCTTTCCATGATCGTCATTGATGGCACGATTGTTGGAGTCTCCCTGCCCACGATCATCGAAGACCTCCACCTGGACCTCAACGAGGCGCAGTGGGTCAACAGCCTCTACTCGGTGGTCCTGGCCGCGCTACTGCTGACCAGCGGCCGACTGGGTGACCGGCTGGGCCGCCGCAAACTCTTCATGGTGGGCGTGGTGCTGTTCATGGCGGGCAGCATCTTCGCCGCGCTCTCTCACGACGCCACCGGGTTGATCCTCAGCCGCGTCCTGCAGGGCGTTGGCGGTGCGGCCGTGCTGCCGGCGACCCTGTCCAGCGTGAACTCCACTTTTCTCGGCAAAGACCGGACCACGGCGTTTGCCATCTGGGGTGCCGTCATCTCCGGCATGGCGGCCATCGGCCCGCTCCTGGGCGGCTGGCTGACTTCCTCCTTCGCCTGGCAGTGGATCTTCATTGTGAACATCCCGCTGGGACTGGCCGTCCTGGTCGGGACTATGCTGTTTGTCCCGGAAACCAGCGCGCCCAATGACAAAACGGGGTTCGACATTCTGGGGCTGGTGCTCAGTGCCGGCGGATTCGCGCTGTTCGTGTTCGCCCTGATCGAGGGCCCAACTCTTGGCTGGTGGTCCGCGAAAAATGCGCTCAGCCTGGGGCCGATCAGCTGGCCTGCCGATGCCGCCATCTCCGCCGTGCCGCTGACTTTGGCCGCGGGCATTCTCCTTCTGGCAGGATTTGTGCTGTGGGAAAAGCACCGCGCCACGGTTGGCCGTTCTGCCATCCTGGACCTCACCTTGTTCCGGTATGGGACTTTTTCCTGGGGCAACTCCGTGGCGGCCATGGTGGCCATTGGCGAATTCGGTTTGCTGCTGGTCCTGCCGCTGTACCTGATCAACATCCTGGGACTCGGTACGCTGCACGCCGGGTTTGTGCTGGCCGCCATGGCCCTGGGTGCGTTCTTCTCCGGAGCGTCGGCCCGGCATTTGGCGGCACGCATGGGGCCGCCCAACGTGGTCATCATCGGCCTGTCCCTGGAAACGGTGGGCCTGCTGGCACTGGCCCTCGTGATCACTTCAAGCACGTCCATCTGGCTGATCGCGGCCCTGCTGGTGGTCTACGGACTGGGTCTGGGACTGGCCTCGGCACAGTTGACCGGCACGGTTCTGGCCGACATTCCCACGGCCGTCTCCGGTCAGGGATCGGCCACCCAAAGCACCGTCCGGCAGCTTGGTGCGGCCCTCGGTTCGGCGATCATGGGCACCGTGCTGGCCCACTTTGCGGTGTCCACCGGCACGAAGGCCCTCGAAGCGGTACCGGGGCTTCCCTCAAGCCAAGTCGGCACCTTGGCGGGCCAGCTGCGCGACTCGGCGGGCGGCGTCGTCCCCCAGCTGGCGCAGCTGGGGACCCACGGTCCGCTCGGTGCAGCCGGTCCCGCTGCGGTGGATGCAATGTCCACCGGGTTCGCGCAGGCTGCGAGCGCCTCGGTTCTTGCTGCCGCGATATTCCTGTTCGTCGGTCTGGTGGGCTCGTTCTTCGTGGCCGCCGCCTCACGCAAGACAGCGCGCGACAATGAGTCCTGAGCAAGGACACGGCGCCGCCAGCCAGCCGGAGTCAGGCATCCGTTTTACTTGCCGATCCGGAACACCCCGTTTTACTTGCTGATCCGGAACACCCCGGCGGCGCCGCGTTCGGCGTCGACCATGCTGTGCGAGACAAACGGATAGTTGCCGGGCTCCGGGAATTCAAGCTCCACAAAACCACCCTGCGCGGCGGCGAGCGGCAGCACCTGGGCACCTGCAGCAGGATCGGACCCGTCCAAAAGATAGCGGCCCTCGCTCCAGACCGTGTCGAACTGGCCGCCCACCACATGGAACGAGCCCGCCCGGCTGGGTCCGGCGTCGAGCAGCCAGATCCGCACCCGCTCACCCGCCTTCGCCGGCAGCGGGCTGAACTTGTACTGGTTGGCGTAGCCGTTGAACACCACGGCGTCCGGCGCGTCGGCCTGGATCTTGGCCAAATCCGCCACCCCGCCCTGCGGCCCGGCGTAAATTTCCGACTGCACCAGGACGAACTCCTTGTCCACCGGTAACAGGTTCGGCGGGTCGATGACAACGGCGCCGAACATGCCGTTGGCGATGTGCTGGCTCATGGGCATGGTGCTGCAGTGGTACATCCAGATCCCGGCCCGTGTGGCGGTGAAGTTATACGTCAGAGACTCCCCCGGGTTGATGGTGCGCATGGGCCCGTCGGGGGCCAGGGCGCCGGCGTGGAAGTCGATCGAGTGGCCCAGCGAACCGTCGTTGACCAGGGTGATCTGAAACTTGTCCCCCACCTTGCCACGCAGCACGGGGCCAGGCGCGGTGCCGTTAAACAGCCACAGCTTCTGCATCACGCCGGGTGAGACCTCGCGCTCCTCCTCCGTGACCTTCATGGTCAGCTCGTGGACCGCACCCGCAGGCACCGCCCCGTCGGCCGGCGCCGGCAGTGGCGGCAGGAGCGCATCGTGCGCGGTGAATCCGGCGGCGGGTTTCTTCATGAAGTCAAAGACGGCGGCTGGTCCCCCGGCAGCGGCACCATGGCCCATGCCGGGCATGTCCGTTCCGTCCCCGGGTGCAGTGGATGCGGGCGCCGGGGCACCCGTGGCCACGATGTTCATGACCATGCCCTGCTGCTTGTGCCCGGCAACGCTGCACCAGCCGGCGATGTCCGCACCCACGACGCCCACGTCAACCACGGCCTTTTCGCCCGGGAACAGTCGCCCCGAGTCGGCGCCCACGGCCGTGACGAGGTCGTGCACCATGTCATCCGCATTGACCAAGTTGATGACCAGCTTGTTGCCCACCGGAACGTCCACGGTGGCGGGGTGGAAGCGCATGTCCTTCATGGTCATCTCCACCGTGGTGGTCAGCCCCGTGGCCACGACTCCCGGCTGCACTTCGGCAGGGGCACCGCCCGGCAGTGCGGCCGGATCGGCCAGGGCACCTGCCGCAATGACCAGCACGACGGCGGCCAGTCCCGCAGTTGCCATGCCCAGCCTCTTGCGCGGGGCCGGGTCAAAGGCAGCCGGGGCCGGAATGGCTCCGTGCCCGGCGGCAGCGGAGGGGGTTGTGGCGGAGGCGGTTGTGCCGGAGGCGGTTGTGGCGGAGGAGCTGCCGGGGCGAGCTGTTGTGGCGGACTGGCCGGGGGACCGGACCTTGGTGAACAACGCCATTGCGAGCAGCGGCAGGAACCAGGCCAGGCCCACCAGCACCAGAACGGAGGTTCCAACGCGCACCAGGCTGGGCGCCGGAAGCAGGGAGACCAGCAGTCCCGCGTTGACCAGGACCACCCGGAACCAGGCCGCCTTGTCCATGACCGCGGTGCGCGACTTGACCGTGGCAGGGCCGCCGCCCAGGACAACAGGGATCAAATAGGTCAGGGCGCCGCCCAGCACCTGGGCCACGAAACCGGCGGCCAGCACAGGCACCACCGCTTCGATCCCCCGGTGCAGGTCAGCCCACGCCGGGGTTGTGACTGTGAGCAGCACAAGCCAGACAAGACCCACGACAAGCCACACCATGGCGGCAATGGCGGAGAGCGGCGCGAACGTGGTGGGCACCTTGCCTCGCACCGCCTTGGCCAGCGGCAGGGAAATGTAGAGCACGCCGCCCAGGTAGACCAGCAGGCCGATGGTGCACAGGAACATGACTCCCGCACCTGCCCCGCCGGCCGTGAGCAGCACACCCACCAACAGCGGAACGGCACCATGTCGCGCCACGGACTCGGCGCCATCTGCCACCCGGGTGCGCAGCATGGTGGGCAGCAGCGTCATCAGCGTGCCGAGCACGGCCAGGCCCACAAAACCCAGGACGTTCACGCCCATGTGCGCCAACAGCAGCCGAACATGGGCTTCACTGCCGGTGCCGGCTGCGAGCGCAGCACCCAGGCCCGCACCGACGGGCAGCAGCAGGCAGGCCGCCACGTAGTACCAGACGGTGGGACCAAAGCGTGAGGGCAGCGCCTTCAGCGCGCGCCGGCCCAGGGCCACGGCATGAAGTGCCACCGCCAGCCCCACACCAATGCTTCCCACGAGCGTCAGCCACCAGATGCCGGCCACCATGGAGACCACCACCGCCACAATGGCAAGATTGAGTCCCGCCAGCCGGGCCACCATGGCGCGGTTGTCCGGCGTCGGGCCCCGCAACAGTGCCTGGGCGAAGTGCCAGCTCCACACCAGGATCGAGTTCGTGGCGGCACCGAGCATCAGCAGGTGCACCATGAGCCAGCCGGACGCCGGGACGTTGCGGTGGATCAGCACCACCACCACGAGCGCAACGAGCCACACCACAGCCGGGGCATTGGCTCGCAGGTGCCAGCCGGCCCGGTTCAGGCCTGACTTGCCGACCGGTTTGCCGGAGGGGGCGGGGGCTGTGCCGATGTTCACTCGGTTTCCTTCCGGGTATGGGTGGCTTGTGCATGAGTGGCCTGCCAGAGCGCCATGGCGGCGAAAATCAGGATGGAGATGACGTTCAGGACGCCGCCGGTGACCCACGCGCCGTGGCTCCCGGCGCCGTCGCCCATTCCCAGGCGGATGATCAGGGACAGCTGCAGGAGCCCGGCGGGGAACCAGAATCCCGGGGTGTACGGCAGGGGTTTGCGCAGCACGGCGGGCAAAATCACGGGGGCGTGCGCCATGATCATCGAGATGGTGAAACCGAGGAAAACAGCGTGCACGGTGACGTCGTAGGACGCTCCGCCCAGGGGTCGCGCATGCAGGGCCAGCACGACCCCTGCCACCGCCAACCAGCCGTAGCCCGCGAGCAGGCAGGCGGCAATGTAACGCGGCAGGCCGGTGGACCGGATGGTTTTGCGGGCGGCGTCGTACCCGGCCAGCCAGGCGGTGAGCGCCAGCAGGACCACCCCGTACAGCGGGTACCCGGCGGCAGGCCACAGCAGGGTCGCGGCGGTGGCACCGAGCAGGGCGAAGGAGATGGCCAGCAGAAGCGGCTCGGCATGGCGGCTGCGGATGCCGATGCGCGCCAGTTCCAGGCGTTCACCGGCAATGGTCAGGACCACAAAGGTCACCAGAAACGGCAGCAGCACCGGGATGCTGGAGATCCGCAGCCACAGGGCGGCGGCGGCAATGGCGGTGATGGCACCCATGATCTGGATGAGCACAACATTGTCGAATTGGCGCCGCCACAGCGGAATGTACACCAGGGCCATCGCCAGTGTCCCGGCCAGCAGGACGGTCTTGCCAACCCACAAATCCAGTGGTGAAATCAGCAGGATGCCAGCCACGCCCAGCAGTGCCGGGGAAGCGTAACCCCACGCCTTGTTCAGCGCCACGGAGCGTTCCAGGGCAATGACGGTGCCCACAAAGCTGAGGACCAGCAGCATGCCGTGGACCTGCGGGAAGCGGTCGACCTTCAGGGGCGCATCGGCACCGAGCAGCTGCAGGCCCGCGTTGAGTCCAATCAGCAAGGCCGCGCCGGCCGGAAGCAGGAACATCATGCGGAAGGCCGGCTTGCGCAGGACGCTGCCCGGGCCTCGTGGCATCCGTCCTGTTTTTGCAGCCGTGCGCGCCTGCCCCGTCACGGGGTTCCGACGGCCGGACGAGTGGCAGGGAAAGAAACGGGGGCGTGCCCCGCTCCGGCTGATTCACGCCCCGGATCGGGTACGGGGTCTGCTGGCAGTCGGAGCGTGCAGAACCCGGGTCCGGCAAAGGGCAGCAGCTTGGCTTGACGCTCGGGCAGCCCGCTGCCGGACATAACTTCCCTGACAAGTCCCAGATGCACGGCGCACACCACCTCCGGGTTCTCCCGTGCCGCTTCCACAATGGGGCAGGTGGTCAGTGTCAGTTCGGTGGCGGCCGCATTTCGTTCCACGCCAAAGCCGGCCTGCTCCAACGCCTGGACCACATGGTTCCGCACCTTCTGGCCGGGAGTGGGCCGGGTGCCGGGCGTGCCGACGTCGTTCTTGTCAGCGGGCTGTTGCGGGGCACACGTGGCGGCGGAAGTCTCACTTGGGCCGGCGGTGGCGGTGGCAGTCTCACTTGGGGCGGTGGCGGTGGCGGCGGGAGTGATCGGCAGGGGCGGGAGCGCCCGGGCCCAGGCGCGGCCGGCAGCCTCGCCCTCGGCCGCCGGGTTGGCACTGTGGTCGGCAATATGCTGCGCTAGCGCGGCGGCGAGGGCCGCGTACCCCACGGGACCGGCAGGGGTGCCGACGGCCCGGTACATCCATGCCGGGCGGCCGCGTCCTTCCTTGGGAGCGGCAGTCTTTGTGGCGTGGCCGCCGGACACCAAGGCTTCCAGGTGTTCGCGTGCGGTGTTGGAGTGTTGGCCGGTCTCGGCGGCCAGCTGGTCGACGCTCAGGGTTTCCGTTGCCTCCCGCAGGCGCGCCAAAACTGCAGCCCGCGCCTTGGAGATGGGCGCCACGGGCAAAGCGCCGGCCGGTTTGGGCCCGATGGGAGGTGTTGAGGACCGTTTATTTTCCACGGAATTAAGTGTAGTAATATATTCGCATAATCTCCATTCCACCAGCTCCGCATCAGTTGTGAAAGGTTTCCACCGTGAATAATCTCGCCCTTGCCTCATCCTCGACTGAGGCGGCTTCCCTGGAGGAGGCCCGCACCCGGCTGGCCGAAGTTGCCGGAACACTGGGCATGCTGAGCAGCCGCCTCGTGGCCTCGGCCGCCAATCCATCAAGCGGGGAGCTCGCGGAAGCGGACCAGGGCGCATTGGTCGATTTCGTCGAGAAGGAACTTTTACCAGTGGCCGCAGCACTCGCCGGGGCGTTCCCTGCCGATGCCGGCAATTCGCTCAAGGCTTTCGCAGCCGTCGCCGCAGCCCACAACACGCGCTTGGCCACGGCATCGAAGAATCTTGAGGTCCAGGAGACGCCCGTGAGGATGGTGCACGCCGACGGCCGCCTGCAGGAAGCTGCCACAGCGTTCATCGCCGATGCCACCGAGCAGATCCTGCCGGCACTGGCACAAAGCGCGTCGGTCACCCTTGCGGAGGTCATGCCGGCACGCGTCGTCTCCCGCTCCGGGGGCAGCTCAGCAGGGGGCAGCCCGGCCGCCGCATCCGCGGAAAGCCAGGTTCCGGCGTCGGGGGGCTGCGCCTGCGGCGGACATGACGAGCCGGGCCTGGCCGAGCTGGACACCCGCGCCATCCCCCACGCCATCCGCCACGCCACCATTTTTGGCGCCTTGGAGGGCCTGAGCGCAGGGAAAGGCATCCTGCTGATCGCCAACCACAACCCGCTGCCGCTGCTGGCCCAGCTCGAACAGCGCTCCGCCGGCAAGTTCGCCGTGGACTACGTGGAAAACGGCCCCGAAGTGTGGAAGCTGGGCATGGTCCGCAACTAGTGCGGAAGAGTCACCAACGCCTCAACGCAAAAATGCCGCCGCTCCCGCATTTTGCCGCCCGTGCAAGGGTGGCAAAATGCGGGAGCGGCGGCATTTAACGCCAGGCAGCCCGCAAGGACGCAACAGCCTACAGAGCGGCTTCGATCGCGGCCGTGGCCAGCGGGTCGGAGTCGTTCAGGAACGTGGTGATGCGTGCGGCTTCATCGGATTCGCCGATGGCACCGGCGGCGCGGCCCAGTGCGTAGAGTGCGCGCAGGAAGCCGCGGTTTCCTTCGTGCGAATACGGCACGGGGCCGGTGCCGCGCCAGCCGTTGCGGCGCAGCGAGTCCAGGCCGCGGTGGTAGCCAGTGCGGGAGTAGGCGTAGGACTCGATGGTCCGGCCTTCCGCGTACGCTTCGTCGGCCAGGATGGCCCACAGCAGCGACGACGTCGGGTGGGACGCTGCCAAGTCAACGGCTTCGTCCCCGGCGTCCAGGCGTAACTGGATCTCCTCCTCGGCCGGGAGCAGTGTGGGCTCGGGGCCGAGGAGGTTCTTGCGGAATGAATCACTCATGTTATTTGAACGTCTTGCCTGCGGAACCGAGCTGCTGTGCAGCCTCAACAACGCGTGCGGCCAAGCCCTTTTCG
>JBBSQT010000003.1:0-24302 GCA_038243775.1 Actinomycetales bacterium
CGGAAAGTGCCACCATGACTGTCAGCGAGTGCGCCACGACGTCGTGCATCTCGCGCGCTATCCTGTTGCGTTCAGCCACGGAGGCCAGCTGCGCGTTGCGGACCGCCCATTGCCGCAGTTCCGCCTCATGCCGGCGGCCGCAAGGAACATCATGATGGCCGAAATGATGTTTGTTTCGGTGGCTGTGGACCCGTCCGCCCGGTATTGGGCACCGTGGCAATGTCCAGCAGTTCAAAGACGGACAGGATGGCCAGGACCGCCAGCGGCTTGTCGCGGCGGAACATGAGCACCACGGCGGAGGCCCCCACGATGACGAAGTGGGCGCTCCAGTCAACGTCCGGGCGGGAGCCAATAAAAATCCCGGACCCGGCCAGCAGGTATACGACCGCCACCACCACATCCATGATGCGGGAGTGGCGGTGTAACCAAGTCCGGACGGCGCCCCGGCGGCGGGCCGAGAATTCCTCGGCCCGCCGTTCAACCGCCGGTAAGTCGGTTGCGGATGCGGCCGTACGTTCCGCCTCCCACACCTGGTCATGTGTGCGCATAAGAGTGAGCCCGGGCCCCGGATCGTTCCCGGGGCCTCAGGGGATCCTAGACGTCACGGGTCTTGAGGGAAATGATGGCTGGGACGGTGAGGACCACGATCCAGCCGAGGAAAATCAAGCCGCCGGACAAGGGTGTGATGAAGGCGGCTTTGTCCCCTATTTCAAGCATGCGGCCACCGGCAACGCTGGGCGTGTACTGGCCCACGTACTTCCAGAAGTCCCCGGGAACCAGGCCCAACAGCTGCGTGGCGATTTCAAGAAGGAAGAACAACACCACCAGGACGATGATGCCGCCGGCCGGGCTGCGCAGCAGCGTGCCCAGGGAAAGACCCGCCAAGGCCACCCCGGCTACATAGACGCCGCCCATGAAGATGCTGTAAACAACCCCGTCCATGCCCAGGGACATGTCAATCCCATAGGAACCCATGATGGGTATTGAGAACAGGAAGGTGACGAATGCCGCCACCAGGGTCAGCAGGTAGGAAACCACCACAAGGACAATCGCCTTGGCGAAGAACACCGGCAGCCGCTTGGGCACTGCGGCCATTGTGGAGCGGATCATACCGGTGGCGAACTCCGAGGAGATCAGCAGGACCGCCAGCGCACCGAGGATCAGGATGCCCAGCTGCAGCCCGGCGATCGGGGTGCCGTAGATGTTCAGGCCCTCGGCGTTCGCCGCCTCAATGGCCTGTTGGACAGTCATTGTCGACTTGGGGGCGCCTTCAACGACGGGCGGGGGGCCGCCCTGGGTGGCCGGCCCAAACTCCATCATTCGCTGAATGATGACGCTGCGCAGCCACGAGGCAAGGACGCCGACGCCCACCACGGCCACGAAGGTGAAGCCGAGCAATAACTGTGTGGAAGGCAGCGAGCGGAACTTGATCCATTCGCTGCGCAGCACGCCGCCGAAAGTGAGGGAACCGCCCACGGCGGACCGATGTGAAGCAGTCGTTGTGGTGCTCATGGTCAGAATCCCTTCTCAGCGGTCGGAACCGGCGCATCGGCGGCCGGTCCGGCAGCCCCGTCCGGCCCGGCAGCCGAACCGTTGAGGTCGAAATTATTGGGGTCGAAATCGTTGCGGTCAAAATCCTGCGAGTGGTATTCCACCGCGTCCTTGGTGAGGTTGAAGTAAGCGTCCTCGAGGGAGGTGGTCAGCGGTGTCAGCTCGTACACCAGCACGTGGTTCTCCAGTGCCGCACCGGCGATCTGGCGGGCGTCGAGCCCGGTCACCTCAAGGGTTTCATTCTCGTGGCATTCAACCTTGACACCGTTGCTGCCCAAGAGCTGGCTCAGCCGGGTGACCTCGGCGGTGCGCACCCGCACCCTGAGCTCCTGCGTGCCGGCCAGGATCTGCGCGATCGGGGCGTTGGCGATGATCCGGCCGCGGCCGATCACAATGAGGTGGTCGGCGGTCTGCGCCATCTCGCTCATGAGGTGCGAGGACAGGAACACCGTCTTCCCCTGTCCGGCCAGGTGCTTGGCCAGGTTGCGCACCCACAGCACGCCCTCCGGGTCCAGGCCGTTGACCGGCTCATCCAGGATCAGGGTCTGGGGGTCCCCCAGCAATGCAGAGGCAATGCCCAGGCGCTGGCCCATGCCGAGGGAGAATCCGCCGGCCTTTTTCTTGGCGACGGCGGCGAGGCCGGTCATGTCGATGACCTCGTTGATGCGGCTGGTGGCGATGCCGTGGGTGGCTGCCATGGCCAGCAGGTGGTTGTAGGCGCTGCGCGAGGTGTGCACGGCCTTGGCGTCCAGCAGCGCACCCACCTGGTGCAGCGGGTCCCTGTGCTGTGCGTACGGCTTCCCGTTGACGGTCACGGTGCCTTCTGTGGGCTTGTCCAGCCCCACAATCATGCGCATCGTGGTGGACTTGCCGGCGCCGTTCGGGCCCAGAAATCCGGTCACAATACCCGGATTGACGGTGAAGGTGACATCGTCAACGGCCGACTTGGCACCGTAGCGCTTGGTCAGGTTTACTGCTTCAATCATCTTGCATCCCCTTTGGGCCGACCGGCGGATTTTCCCAGCCAGCAAACGAATCTAAGTCAACCGTACGCACTCCGGGGAGAAAAATCGTCTCTCCCAAGGATGATTCTGGGTTCCTTCAGGGTAGTCACAATGGATGACCTGTTCACCCCCTGGGCCTTCAAGAGGCACTTTTCCCCGAACTGCGCCCCTTGGACCGGCCCGCGCCCCGTTGCTGTGGACATCGGCGCCCGCCCTTGTCCTCCTGTTGGCGGGCGCGTTCCCGACATGGGCCCCCCGGGAACCATCCGCCTTTCAGACGTACGACGGCGGCTGGTTCCACCTGCTGCTCTCCTCGCGGACACCGTGGCTCACGGATGCGGACCGAGTGCTGGACTTCGCCGGGAACGCGGGCATGATTATTACGGTTTTGCCTTGTTCCTGGTGCTTATACGCCGCCATTGGCGGTTGGTCTTGTTCACGGGGGGGGGGCTAATCTTGGTGCCCCGGGCCTGACCCGCCTGATCAAGTTCCTGGTGGCCCGCCCGCGTCCGGAGGACCGCCTGGTCGATATGGACCCGGATACATTCCCGTCAGAGTATGTAAGCGCTCCCGTGGCGGCGATGGCGGCGACCGCTGTCGTGATTGGAGAAATGTGAATGTGGTTCAGCGGAGCTACTCTTAGTGCGGCCATCATGTGCACAGCCGCACGTATCTGGGCGCCAGCTTCACGGTGCTGTTGCGGGCACTCGCGAAGGATAGATGTCCCGATCGGAATACTTTGCCCGGCTAATTGCCTGCTGTTTCATACTCGGATTTGGGCAGCGGCTTGGCCGCCGGCGCGGTGAGAAGCGAGGCGATGATGGCGATGCCAATGGCCAGCAGAGCCCAGCGGATCGTGAAATGGTCACCGAGGAAGCCCAGAAGCGGCGGGCCGGCCAGAAACGCCACATAGCCAATGGTCGACACGACGGAGACGCGGGCGGCTGCGCGGGCCGGGTCGTCTGCGGCCGCGCTCATGCCCATGGGGAACCCCATCGCGGCGCCGGCGCCCCACAACACCGCACCCACACCGGCCAGCAACATGTTGGGCGCCGCAACAAAAATCACCAGTCCCACCAATGCCGAACCGAGGCTGCCGTACAGCACGGGCACGCGACCAAAACTGTCGATGAAGCGCCCGCCAAAGAACCGGAACAGTGTCATGGAGGCGACGAAGACGGCGAACATGACGGCACCGCCGGCCTCTGAGGAGCCCAGTCCGTCAACGCTGGCCTTGGCGATCCAGTCATTGGCGGCACCCTCCGTCAGGGCCGCACCCAAGACCACCAGGCCCACCAGGAGGGTGCGCCTTTCAGCCCAGGCGCTGCGCCCCTTGGGCGTCTTTACGGCCGGATCCTTGCGGCTGCCGCTGACGGCCGTTTCCGGCAGGAACAACCGCGGCACAGTCACCATGGCAACAATGACGATCGCGACGATGACGAATAAGTGTGCAGACATGCTCACGTCCAGGGCGGACAGGCCCGCACCCACCAACGCACCAACCAGTGCGCCGCCGCTGAACCCGGCGTGGAATCGCGGCATGATGGTGCGCCCCAGGTGGCGTTCCACGTCTGCACCCTCAATGTTCTGGGCTACGTCCCACAAGCCGATTCCCACACCAAAGAAAAACAGCCCGACGGCGGTCAGCCCCACGTTGTGGCCCATCAGCCCAAAGGCGATGATCAATCCACCGAACGAGACTGTGAACCCGCCGCTGCGGATGGTGTTCGCCGTGCCCAGTAGAGCCACGACACTGCCGGCCAGCGGCAGGGCGATGACGGAGCCGGCGGCAATCGTCAGCAGCAGCAGCCCCATTTCCCCTGAGCTCAGGTCCAGGATGCGCGTGACGGCCGGGATGCGGGCCGCCCAGCTGGCGAAGACAAAGCCGTTGACGGCAAAGACGGCGAACGTGGCAAGCGATGCGGCGTGGACCGTTTTCTGGTTCATGGTGTTTTTACTCTTTTACGCAAGGTCAGCAGGGCGCCCCCGATGCGCGGCGCTGGATCAACTCTAGCCTTGACCCGGCTTAAGCTGCCCGTCCAAACACCCACTTCGCCTGCGCCTCCGGCCGGAGCCCGTTTACCGGGCGCGCTCCACCCGTTTTTCGTCCCAGACGGGCTCGTCGGATTCGTACACCTTGCCGTCAGAACCGAAGACCAGGAAACGGTCGAAGGAGCGGGCGAACCAGCGGTCATGCGTCACGGCCAGCACGGTTCCTTCAAAGGAGTCGATGGCCTTTTCCAACGCCTCGGCGGAGTGCAGGTCCAGGTTGTCGGTGGGCTCGTCGAGGAGTAGCAGCGTGGCCCCGGAGAGTTCGAGCAGCAAGATCTGGAAGCGTGCCTGCTGGCCGCCGGAAAGCGAGTCGTATTTCTGCTCGGAGCTGGCGGCCAGGCCGTAGCGGTCAAGCGAGGCCGCAGCAGCTTCACGTCCCAGGCCGGAGCGGTGTTCGTCGCCGCGGTGCAGGATCTCGAGCAGGGTGCGGGTCAAGAGGTCGGGCCGGGCATGGGTCTGGGCAAAGAACCCGGGGCGGATGCGGGCGCCAAGCTTCACGGAGCCTTCATGGGGCACGGGTGCGATGGTGACGTCGGAAACCGGCTCATGTTCCTTATCCGGATCCGAGCCGCCGGCAGCGAGCAGGCGCAGGAAGTGGGACTTGCCGGAACCGTTGGAACCCAGGACGCCAACCCTGTCGCCAAACCAGATTTCGGTGCTGAAGGGTTTCATCAAACCGGTGAGCTCCAGCTTGGTGGCGACGACGGCGCGCTTGGCTGTCCGGCCGCCCTTGAGCCGCATCTTCACGTTTTGTTCAAGGGGCAGCGCCTCGGGCGGACCCTGCTCCAGGAACTGGGCCAGGCGCGATTGCGCGGCCTGGTAGCGGTTGGCCATGTCGGAACGGAACGCGGCCTTGTTCTTGTACATGTTGACGAGTTCCTTGAGCTTGATGTGCTCCTCGTCCCAACGTTTCCGCAATTCCTCAAAGCGGGCGTTGCGGTCCTCGCGCGCTTTCACGTACGACTCGAAGCCGCCACCGTGCGTCCAGCTGGAGGCCCCGTTGATGCCTGGCTCGAGCGTGACAATCCGGTCGGCAGCGTTAGCCAACAGCTCGCGATCATGGCTGACGAACAGCACCGACTTGTCCGATGCCGCCATCTTCGCCTCGAGCCAGCGCTTGCCGGGCACGTCCAGATAGTTGTCCGGCTCATCGAGCAGCAGCACCTCGTCGGGGCCGGAGAAGAGCGCCTCAAGGACCAGGCGTTTCTGTTCCCCGCCGCTGAGCGAGGAAGCCTTGCGGTGCTGGGCCGTGTAAAAATCCATGCCCATGGCGGCCATGGTGACTTCGTCCCACGTTGTTTCCATCTCGTAACCGCCAATGTCGCCCCAATCCGCGATGGCCTGCGCGTAGGCCATCTGGCTGGGTTCGTCGTCGCGCTCAACCATCGCCAGCTCGGCGTCATCCACCGCTTTTCCGGCAGCGGCAACATTCGCCGACGCCACTGAGAGCAGCAGGTCCCGCACCGTGCTGTCATCACGTACCTGCCCCACGAACTGTCGCATGATGCCCATGCTCCCGGAGCGTGAAACAGCGCCTTCATCAGCCTTGATGTCCTGGCAGATGATGCGCAGCAGCGTGGTCTTACCGGTGCCGTTGGGCCCGATCAGGGCCGTCTTGGTGCCGTCGGAGACGCGAAAATTCACCCCGTTCAGCAGCTGACGGCCGTCGGAGAGAAAATAGTCAATGTTTGCAACGTCAATATGTCCCACACGGCAATTCTCCCATCCTTCCGCTGGCTTCACGTCCCCTTCCTGCCTTGGTTGCCAGTCCGGTTCGCCAAGCAGGTGGGGATCCCCCACGCCGGATCCTCCGGCTTGCCTTCTGGTTACGGGACACCGCCGGTTCCTTGCCGTGCTGCAATTTCCGCAAAGCACCCGCTGATTTTAGAGCCGTGCCGGTATTTTGCTGAATCTGCGCTTTCTTAAGGATTGGCAGATGGCTCGGCCAGTGCACTGCTTGGGAAGGAAGGACTCTCCGTTCGGCCTGCTGTCATTCCCCCGGCTGGCGGTGAGGGTGCGGTTGACGTGGACATCGGGAGTGTTGCGGACGGAGTCGTTGCAGGCGGGGTCGTCGCGGGCGGGGTCGTCGCGGGCGGGGTTGTTGCGGGCGGCTTCGTCACAGGCGCCGTCGTCGCGGGCGGCTTCGTCACAGGCGCCGTCGTCACAGGCGCCGTCGTCGCGGGCGGCTTCGTCACAGGCGGAGTCGTTACAGGCGCCGTCGTCGCGGGCGGCTTCGTCACAGGCGCCGTCGTCGCGGGCGGCTTCGTCACAGGCGCCGTCGTCGCGGGCGGCTTCGTCACAGGCGGGGTGGTTGCCGGCTTCGTCACCGGTTTATCCGACGGCTTGTCCGCCGGAGTCGTCGACGGTTTCATTGATGGGCTGGCACTCGGGTGGGCAGCGGCGGCGTTCGCCAGCTTCTCATTCGCCTTCTCCGCACCGGTTTCGCTGGCCGTCTTGACGGCCGCTTTGGCCTTTTCGTCAGCAGCGGCAAAGGCAGGCATGGTGAAGTAGCTGGACGAGCTGCTGACATCACCGGGCGCGTGCAAGATGGTGCCAACGGATGGATTCAAGGCGCTGATCATCTTGCCGTGGCCAATGTAAATACCAATGTGCGACCAGTGGTTCGGGCCGTCGGGGTTTTGCACCACAAGGTCAC
Source organism: Actinomycetales bacterium (assembly GCA_038243775.1). GTDB lineage: Bacteria > Actinomycetota > Actinomycetes > Actinomycetales > Micrococcaceae > Specibacter. The sequence goes on from JBBSQT010000003.1 coordinate 7,264, forward strand.
CCGGCTGGGGATTGCTGGTTTCAATCATGGGCATCCATTGCTCGGTCCGGGGCAAGCCGATGCCAGCCTGCCCATACGCCCACTGGACAAAACCGGAACAGTCCCAACCCGAGGAAAAACTGGTACCACCCCACACATAGTGGTGCCCCAGTCCCATATATGCGGCCGTCAGAATATCCCGGCGCACCTGAGACATTTGATCCGAGGAAATTTCAGGAACGCTCGCCCGCATGGCCAGGATGCCTTGGGCCAGCTGCGGAGTGTTGCCATCCGGGTCCGTGAGGTCAATGATCCGTTCAGGGACAGGCTTTCTGGCTTGAATCAGCATGTTGGCAAAGGACATGCGCAGACCGACAGCCCCTGCAGCGACCGGATCAAAATTTTCTAGCTCATTGCCCCGGGAGAAACCAGATGCCGCGCCACTGTCCGCGACGCGATGAATATTTTGCGGGCTGCGCGCCGCCGAAGCATCCGCAGCAGAGACGTCCGAGTACCCTGCTGCAGCAAAGCCCCCGGAGGCTAAAAGCGTGCAAATCACGGCCATGCTCAATTGATATGGCCGTGCTTTCCCTTGTGAACTGACCACCCGGTTGTCCCCCTGCTTCGTCGCACGCGGTTGGGTTGAGCTTACGCTGAAATCCCCATGCTGACGATGCCTGCCCGGAAAGTTTCCACCCGCGCCAGGAAACCTGCCGGGAAGCTACCCGCCACCCCGAATAATCCTGCGTGAAACGGCCACGGAAATCGCCGCAGTGCGGTTGTCCACACCCAACTTGTCGTAGATGTGCACAAGGTGGGTTTTCACTGTCGCTTCCGAGATGAAAAGCTGCTTGGCTATGGCCTTGTTGCTCATGCCGGTGGCCAGCAATTCCACCAATTGCACTTCCCGTGCAGACAAAACCGGGGCAGGGTTCCTGATCCGTCCCATCAACCTGGCCGCCACCTCAGGGGCCAGCGCCGTCTGTCCCGCAGCAGCCGACTGCACGGCACTGCGGATCTGTTCCGGCGGCGCGTCCTTGAGCATGTACCCGCTGGCGCCGGCCTCAACCGCGGCTAGAATGTCGGCGTCCGTGTCATAGGTGGTCAAAATCAGCACAGGCGGGGCATTCTGCAGCTCCTTCAGGGCCTTGGTCGCACTCACGCCATCCATCCCGGCCCCCATCTGCAGGTCCATGAGCACCACGTCGACCGGCTCACCCAGGGTCTGCAGCCGCCGCACTTCCTTCAAGGCAGCTGCACCCTCGGGAGCCTCCGCCACCACGGTAAATCCCTCAAATCCACTCAGCATGGCACGCAAACCCGCACGCACCACCGGATGGTCATCCACCAACAGAATCCGAATTTCACTCACGCGGGTTCCCCCTTCTCCTTCTCGCCCACCATGGCCTGGTTCGCCAACTGAACACCATCGAGCGGCAGCCGGACGGCCACCACAGTCCCATCACCCGGGGCCGACTCAATCGTCATTGTCCCCCCTTGCACCTCCACCCGCTCACTCAGCGACCGCAGGCCAAAGCCGCTCCCGTCCGCCCGCCAGGCCACAGAGTCGGCGAGGTTTTTCATGTCAAAGCCGCGCCCGTCGTCGTATACGTCCAGAGTCACCTCACTGCCTAGGAAAGCCAAACTTACGACGGCGGACTTGGCCTGGGCATGCAGCCAGACATTGGCCAGGCTCGCCTGGGCGGCACGCAACAGGGTGACCTTGTAGGGCTGAGGAAGATCGATGGCTTCACCGTCCAGCCGGAAACTGCAGCGCAGCGCCCCGCCCCGCGCGGCGGCCTCGCGCTCAGTTTTACCGCACAGGCGTGAGAGGCGCTCCGCGAGTGAGGCCTCGACCAATGAAGGAGAGGACAGCCCTCTGACAAAGTTGCGGGCCTCGGCAAGATTCTCCGCAGCCGTGGCCTCAACCATGATGAGGCTTTCGCCCGTGGATTCCAGATCCCCTGAATCCAGGCTTCGCAAGGCCGCCCGGGAGACCAGGATGATGGAGGAAAAACCCTGAGCCAAGGTGTCGTGAATTTCTCGTGCAAGGCGGGCGCGCTCCGCCAGAACCCCGGACTCGTGCTGGGTGGCGGCAAGCTCAGCCCGGGTGCGGCGCAATTCATCCGCGGCCAGGCGCTGCAGCTCGCCTTCCTGGTAGAGCAGGCGGTAAGCCTTGGAGGTCGCCACCGAAAAGCCCATGCCGAAGACCGGTCCAATAATCACCGGAAGTGGCGGAAAGTCCGCCCCGGATGCCACCCATTGGGAAAACACCACCCCGGCCGTCATGAGCAGGACCATCATGATCCCGGCCGAGCGCGGCAATAGGTGCAGGTGCAGGAAAAACAACGGAAACACCAACCAGGAGAAATCCACCGAGCCCACCATGAGTACCGCCCACATCACGGTGATCAGGGCCAGCCACAGCACGGCCCAGCGCCGCGGATTGCGTTTTATCGCCCCCGTCGAGAAGCGTTTTTCGGCCACGGTGCCCACCAGGTAGGTTGCGGCCAGCACCAGGGACAGGGCCAGGAAGAAGTAGCGGGCGGGCCGTTCGGCAGGCTCCATGAGCAGGCGGATGATCCCCACGGCCAGCAGGACCGCGAAGCCAATATGCAAGGTGACGCGCAGAAAACGCAGGATCATGCCACTCGTCACGGGCGGGGCTTCCACGGCAGACATGTCACCAGCCTATTCCCTCCGTGCTCCCACCAGGATCAACCAAAAGGTTGAGTGGCGAATCAGCCCCTTGCCCGGGCAGGATCAACCAACCCAACGATGGATCCGCAGCCGTTCCACGCGAGAGTGGAAGTACTTACAAATCTTCCGGACAAAACCAAAAGGTCCGGCACACGAAAGAAGCTGTAAATGTTCCTCGCGATCCGAGACATCCGCTTTGCCAAGGGACGGTTCGCCCTCATGGGTGCCGTCGTGGCTCTGATCAGCCTGCTGTTGGTGCTGTTGTCGGGCCTCACGGCAGGCCTGGGCAACCAGTCAACCTCAGCAGTCGCCCAACTGGGTGAGCAGGCCGGGGCACCTGTGAGCCAGATGGTGTTTGGGGCGCCGGAAGACAACGACCCCAAGGTGTCCTTCACGGAAAGCCAAGTCACAACCGACCAGGCCACGACGTGGGCCGCACAGCCAGGCGTCGAATCAGTTGTTCCCCTGGGCATCAGCCAGAGCCGCTTCCAAGGTGCCGGCGACAGCAAGGGCATCGCCAATGTAGCTGTATTTGGTGTTGGTGAGTCTGCGGTACGCGGGTCTGCGGTTCGCGGGACAAGCACCGGAGCCGGGATTGCGCCGTCGGAGATCAGCGACACCACCGTGGTCATTGGTGAAAGTGTGGCCAAGGAACTCAACCTCGCCACCGGCAACGCCGTAAGCATTGCAGGCACGGAACTCACCGTGGGTGAGATCGTACCGGACCAGTGGTATTCACACAGCTCGGTTGTGTGGACCACGCTGCCGACCTGGAAAAAGGTTGCCCACCTCAGCGACCCGAACCAGGTGGCCACGGTTCTCGCTGTGACAGCCGAAAAGGGCGCCACCGTGAACTTCGATGCCGCGAATACGGCCGCCCACACCAGCAGTACCACGCGCAGCGGATCATTTGCCGGCCTGGGCGGTTACAAGAGTGAGAACGGTTCACTCATGATGATGCAGGCGTTCCTCTACGGCATCTCGGCACTTGTCATTGTGGCGTTCCTGACCGTCTGGACCGTCCAGCGCACCCGCGACATTGCCGTCTTGAAGGCCATGGGCGCCTCCGGCAGCTACCTGCTCCGTGACGCTCTGACACAGGCAGCCCTGGTGCTGCTGGCCGGTGCGGGCATTGGCGGACTGGTTGGCATTGTGGGCGGCATCTTCGCCTCGCAGGCCGCCCCGTTCCTCCTGACGCCGGCAACCACGCTGCTGCCAGTGGTCGGCATCGTGGCCTTGGGCCTGGCGGGCGCTGCCCTGGCCGTCCGCAAGGTCACCCGCGTTGACGCCATGATCGCCCTCGGCGGGAACTAGCCCACCCGCCAAAGCCCGAACCCATCCGGACTGCACCCGGACCGGCCCCAAGCCCGCACCCCACACGCCCGCACCCCACACGCCTGCACCCCACAAGATTGCGAAGGAAACGCTCATGACTGCACTGAATCTAGTCAATGTGACACTTGAATACCCCGATGGCGAAAGCACCATGACGGCTCTGGACGCCGTAAACCTCACAGTCCAGCCCGGCCAGTTCATCTCCCTGGTGGGTCCGTCGGGATCGGGCAAGTCCAGCCTCTTGGCGGTGTCTGCGACTCTCATCAAGCCCACCGCGGGGACGGTGCTGATCGACGGCGTTGATGCGACGTCGCTGAACGAGAAGCAGTTGGCCGAGCTGCGCCGGGACAAGGTGGGCATCATCTTCCAGCAGCCGAACCTGCTGGCCTCCCTGACCGCCGTCGAGCAGCTTGTCATCACGGACCACCTGCGCGGGAAGTCGCTGAAGTCCGCTGCGGTGCGGGCCGATGAGCTCCTTGAGCTCGTGGGCCTGTCCGACAGTGCCAAGAAGCGCCCGCACCAGCTCTCCGGCGGCCAGCGCCAGCGCGTAAACATTGCCCGCGCGCTCATGGCCGAGCCCAAGGTGCTGTTGGTGGATGAGCCCACTGCGGCCCTTGACCATTCGCGCAGTGACTCTATTGTCCGCCTGCTGCGCAAGGTCAGCGACGAGTTCAACGTGGCAACGGTCATGGTCACCCACGACACCGACTTCGTCCCGCTCACCGACGCGGTCGCTACCATGCGCGACGGTGTCCTGACGGCTCCGGTACCCGCCGGGTCAGCGGTGGGCGCGTACTAAATACCCTTATTGCATGGCTTCGCATTCCCGGCTCGAAAGCTGGGAATGCGAAGCCATGCAATAACATAAGGAAAACGCACCTTTAGAACCGCGCGATTAAAACAGCGCACAGTGAACAGCGCGATCGGAGCCTTCCTCACCATGAAACGCCTTGCAGCCCTTGCCGGCAGCCTTCTCCTTGCATTGACCATTTCCTCCTGCGGTGCAGCAACCGGCCCCGCAGGTACGTGGGGCAATGGCTACAACACCGACAAGCAGCCGTACTTGGAACTGGCCCTGGTCGCTGAGAAGGATGCCAGCTACGAACAGGCAGGCTTCGCCACGGGCAGTGACGGTTGCAACCGTCTCTCCGGCCAGTGGTTCCAGGCTGAGGGTAAGCTCACTTTCCAGCAGCTCGGCAGCACCTTGATGTCCTGCGACGGCGTGGACACGTGGTTGTCCAAGGCTGCCAGCGCCACCATCGACGGCGATGTCATGACCGTCCACGACGCCAGCGGCACGTCCCTGGGTACGCTGGACCGCCGCAACTAACTCTTGCCCCAACCAGCCCGCCCCCTGCTGCGGGTTATTTGTTTAACCCTTTCCGGTTGCCCCTGGCTCACAGGGCCCCGTTATTTGAGCCCCGGGTCGGGCTTGTGGAGCCCCAGGTCCGGGGCGGGCAGACCGAAGGTGTGCTTCAGCGCGGACCTGGCGGCCAGCCAGCCGCCCATGCCGTGCACTGCCGGACCGGGAGGGGTCGACGCGGAGCCCAAATAGAGTCCGGGTGACGGGGTGCGCCACGGATCCCGTGACAAGACCGGGCGACGGAGCAATTGCTGGAGGGTCACCGCCCCGGAGCTGATGTCCCCCCCGATGTAGTTGGCGTTGTAGGTCTCAACTTCCTGCGCATTCCGTGCGTGCCTGCCCACGATCAGGTCCCGGAAGCCGGGCGCATGCCGTTCAACGGCCGCGATGATGGTTTCCGTGCGGTCCATGGTGGAGCCCGCCGGCACGTGGGTGTAGGCCCAGAAGGTGTGGTGGCCTTCAGGTGCGCGGCTGTCATCAATCACGGACGGCTGGACGGCCAGCACATAGGGGTTGCTGGGATGCCGTCCCGCCAACACCTCGCTCTCGGCAAACGCTATGGCTGACCGTGAGCCGCCAAGGTGCAGTGTGGGGGCGGCGGCCAATTCGGCGGCGGTCCAGGGCACGGGTCCGGACAAGGCAAAGTCGACCTTGAAGACGCCGGCACCGTATTTGAAGGCTTCCAGTTGGCGGACATACCGTGGCGGCAGTTCGGGGCCGGCCATGGCCGCCAGCGCCCGTGGCGTGGTGTCGCAAATGACGGCCTTCGCTCCCGTGGCCGCCCTGAGCTCGGCCACGCTGGAAACCCGGTGGGAGAGCTCGACCCGCCCTTCGTGGGCCACGAAATCCTCCGTCATCGCATCGGCCATGGCTTGTGTGCCGCCTCTCGGAACGGGCCACCCCTGGGCGTGGGCCAGCATGCCCAGCAAAAGACCTGCACCGGAGGTGGACAGCGACGGCAGCCTGCCAATCGCATGGGCGCCCAACCCTGTCAGCATTGCCGGGGCAACATCGTTCTTGAAGCCCAGATTCCAGGCTGGCGAACCCTGTGCCAGGGTGCGCAGCCCGTACGCCAGGGCCGCGAACGGATCCTTGGGCAGGCGCAGCAGACTTCCCTGGGTAAAGTCGACAACCCCCTCCAGCCTGCGCAGCAGCGGTTCCATCAAGGCACGCCAGGCACCGCCGTCGACCCCGAGCCCGTCAACCGTCCTATCCAGGCTGCGATACGCCAGGCCGGCGCGTCCGCCGTCGAGCGGATGTCCGTAGGAAATCTCGGGAACCAGCAATTCAACCCGGCGCTCCAGCTCGAATGCCCGGAAAAACGGGGAGGCCAGGGCCATGGGATGAACGGCAGCACACACGTCATGGCGGAATCCCGGCAGCGTCAGCTCAGCGGTCCGAGTGCCGCCGCCCACAGCGCCGGCTGCTTCAAACAGCACCACCGACAGCCCTGCACGGGCCATCGTTACGGCCGCTGCGAGCCCGTTGGGACCCGATCCGACCACGGCCACATCACTCATGGGGAGGCTCCCGCGAAGTGCCGGCGCCACCATCAACCCCGCGGCGCATGGCGGTGGACGCCAGCACACCGGCGGGCGGGTCGGCCAGCACGCCGGTGTGGGGGTGGGCCAGCACACCGGCGTGGGGGTCGGCCATTTCTCCCCGGGCAACGACGTCGTGCTTCGGCGCGTAGATGTCCCGAACCACCAGGCCAATCATCACGCAGGTGGCAATGGCGGACATTATGGACGCCATCAGGAAATACGGCATGTCAATTGCATGCTGGCTTTCAATGTTCCCCAAAACCTTGCTTCGAAAAAGCATCCAGGCAATGAAGTGGGCCACAAAGGCACCCTGCCAGAGCAGCACCGGGCGCCATTTGGGCACGGCCAGCGCCACGAGAGGAAGCAGCCAGATCGCGTGCCACGGCTCCACCCCTTTGTTCAGCAGCAGGAACGCGCCCACGGTGACGAAGAGCAACTGTCCCACCCGGGGCCGTCGCGGGGCATAGAGCACCAGTGCACCCACACCAAGGAAAAGTACGGCCAGCAGGACCACCATGAGTGCAGTGGCCACGGCAGCATCCATGGGCGCCCAGCCCATCCGCCCGGCCAGCAAGTTGTAGCCTCCGTAGAGTGAGGAGTCGGTGGGTTCGGCCGCCAGCAGCTTCACGAGGTAGGCGGAAAACGCCGGCGGATTGATGAGCATGACGGGCGCCAACAGCAGCAGCCAGGCAACCAGCGCGGCGGCCAGCAGCTCCAGCATGGACGTGATTCGTCGGGCCCGCACACCCAGAATCAACAATGTCAGCAAGATTATGAAGGGGTAGGGGGCTGCCATGGCGGCGACCCCCAACAGGGCCCCGGCAGCCACGGTCTTGCGCCGGGCAAAGAAACACAGGGCGAGGCTGACCAGGGCAACAGCCCACAAATCCCAGCTGACATAGGCGGTGAGCATGAGCAGCGGACTGCATGCCACAATTGCCGCATCCCACGCCCTCCCACCCGCCGTGCGCGCCACAATGACAACCGTGAGCATCCACAGCACTGCAAGCAGGGCCGCATTCACATCGAAAAATGCCAGTTGCTGCGCAGGGCCGTCCGTGACCAGGCCCGTCAACCAGGCCGTGGATCCGGCGATCCAGCCAGCCAGCACGGATTGTTCGAATGGTGACCCCGGCGACAGGAAGGGGAACAGGGTGCCGAGGTGGTCATCAACGAGGGAGTTGGGGATTTGGGAAAAGCATCCCGTGGAGTACTGGTCCGGAGTGACCCACCCGGCGGTTCGGCAGTGTGACTTGGCCACGACGGCGATTAAGGCTGCCACTGCGGTCATGAGGATGAGCACGCGTTCAACCGTAAAGAATCCTGGGTCCGCAAGACCCGGCGCGGTCCGCTTCCCCAAGGGGCCGCCCACGGGTTCCGTCATGGTGCCCAGCAGCGGGTCGCTGCGTGAGGGCACAACGATGGAACGCCGGGGCGTCGGCCCCACAGTTGGTGTTTCCTGCATGGCTATGAGCCTACCGCCAGCGGCCCCGCAGCCCTACAGCGCTACAGCCCCCACTGCTCCACGGCAGGGGTTTTCTTGTCCCACCCCAAAGTGCAGACCTTGGCCGTGCCGAGGACAAAGTGTCGTCCGTCCCCGGCTGGCAGTCCCAGCCAGCGGGCGGTGAGGATGCGCAGAAAATGCCCGTGCGCCACGAGCAGCACCTGGGCGGGGGCACCATCGGAACGCACCACGGAGCGGGCCCGTTCCACAATCGTGTCTGCGCGTGCGGCCACGGATTCCAGCGTCTCGCCGTTGGGCACGCCCGCGTCCCAGATCAGGTAGCCGGGGTTTTGTGCACGCACAACGGCACTGTCAATGCCCTCATAGTCGCCGTAGTCCCATTCGACGGCGTTCGGTTCAACCAAGGCGTCGGGAAAGCCTGAGAGAGTTGCAGTGCGGTGTGCGCGCTGCAGGGGCGAGGTGAGAACGAGGTCAAAGTCGACGCCGGACAATGCGGCGTGCGCTGAGCGCGCCTGGGCTTCACCCACCTCCGTCAACGGCAGGTCGGTGAGGCCCGTGTACTGCCCGCTCCTGGACCACTCGGTTTCGCCGTGACGCAGCAGCCACAGCTTGGGACCGCCAGGGACAGGGGCGGCAGGGGCCGGGATGCTTCTGGAACTCTCATTGCTCATTGCGTCTATTCCAATCCAAGAATATTTAGGGTGTGAAGCAAATGACGGCTCAAGACCAGTGCCCTGTGTCTTGTGCCGGCTGGGCTTCAGGCTGCTCCGCCCACCATTCAAGGAGCGCCGCCTCGGCCCGTTCCGGTCCCAGGGGGCCGTGTTCCATGCGTTGTTCCATCAGGAAGTTGTAGGCCCGTCCAACGGCCCGGCCGGGCTTGATGTCCAGGATCGCCATGATGGCGCCTCCGTCCAGGTCCGGACGGATGGCGTCCAGTTCTTCCTGTTCAGCCAGCACGGCAATGCGCTCTTCCAAATCGTCGTAGGCAAAGGAAAGCCTGTCCGCCTTGCGCTGGTTGCGGGTTGTCACGTCCGAGCGGGTCAGCCGGTGCAGGCGTTCCAGCAGCGGACCGGCATCGGTGACGTAACGGCGCACCGCCGAGTCGCTCCAGCCGGCCTCCCCGTAACCGTAGAAGCGCATGTGGAGCTCCACGAGGCGTGAAACGGCCTTGATCGAGTCGTTGTCAAAGCGCAGGGCCTTCATCCGCTTGGCGGTGAGCTTTGCCCCGGCCAAGTCGTGGTGGCGGAAACTGACACCCCCGCCGGGCTCAAAACGGCGGGTCTTGGGCTTGCCGACGTCGTGCATCAGGGCAGCAAAACGCAACACAAAGTCGGGTCCCGGAACGGGGCCGCCCGGCCCGCTTTCAAGGGCGGCGGCCTGCTCCAGCACCTGCAGCGAGTGCTGGTAGACGTCCTTGTGCCGGTGGTGTTCGTCCGTTTCCAGCTGCAGCGCCGGAACTTCAGGCAGCACCAGCCCGGCCAGTCCCGTGGACACCAGAATGTCCACGCCGGTCCGCGGATGCGCACCACAAATGAGCTTTACCAGCTCGTCACGGACACGCTCGGCGGAAATAATGCTGATGCGCTCGGCCATGCCGGTCATCGCCGCCAAGACGTCCGGGTGCAGCTCGAAGCCAAGCTGCGAGGCGAATCGGGCGGCGCGCATCATGCGCAGTGGGTCATCCGTGAAGGAATTCTCCGCGGTGCCCGGCGTGCGCAGGATCCCGGCCGCCAGGTCGGCGGCGCCGCCAAACGGGTCAACCAGCTCCAGCTCCGGCAGGCGCAGCGCCATGGAGTTGACGCTGAAGTCGCGCCGCTGCAGGTCATCCACAAGTGAGGTGCCAAAGGCGACGACGGGTTTCCGCGAGTCGGGGTCGTACGCTTCGGCGCGGTACGTGGTGACCTCGATGAGCAGCACGTCCTTATTGCGGTTGCGCTTGCGAAAGCCGATGGTGCCAAAGTCGCGGCCCATCTCCCAGTGCGAATCCGCCCACTTCCCCGCGACCTCCAGGATCTGGTCCGGGTTGGCGTTCGAGGTGAAATCCAGGTCGGGGGAAACCCGTCCCAAAAACAAGTCCCGCACGGGTCCGCCAACCAGCGAAAGCTCATATCCGGCGTCGACAAAGAGCCGTCCCAGCTCCAAAACAACCGGGTCCAATTTTGAGGTATCAGGCACTAAATCCATGGTCCCTTAAGAATGCCAGACTTTTCCCGCCACGCCGCCGTCCTTGATCTGCCGCGTGCTTGCAGGGCTCCGCAAAGCTCGTGCCAGCCCTGTCATCATCCACGGCCAAAGATAGCTAGAGTGGACAGCATGGTTCACCCAGTGCCGCGCGCGCCCAAGAGGAACCCGTTGCCGACGGCGATGGGGTCCCAGGCTGTGCCCGCCACAACGCCCACCCCGAGCCAGCTGCCCACCATGGAAGAAGTCTCCGCCGGCGGCGTGGTCATTGAGATGCACGACGGCGTCCCCCGGGTTGCGATCATTGCCCGCATCAACCGCGGTGGCCGGCTTGAGTGGTGCCTGCCGAAGGGCCATCCCGAGGGTGTCGAAACGCATGCAGAGGCTGCCGTGCGTGAAATTGAGGAAGAGACCGGGATCGCCGGCGATATTCTGGCCCCCCTGGGCAGTATCGATTATTGGTTCACCGTCAGCGGCCACCGTGTGCACAAGACCGTCCACCATTTCCTTCTGCGCGCCACCGGTGGATTCCTCACTATCGACAATGATCCGGACCATGAGGCCGTGGATGTGGCCTGGGTGCCCCTGCACGAACTAGCCAAGAAGCTCTCCTTCCCCAACGAACGCCGCATCACCGACCTGGCCCGGGATTTGTTGCCGGAATACTTCTGATCGCAACGCCCTCCTTTATTCACGGTTGCCAGCTCCCATTAAGGCGAAAGTGAGATGATGGGAACAATGTCTAACGATGAACGGGTCCAGATCCCGCCGAAACCAACTGCTGTGCCCAAGTCGACGGCACCCCACCCCAGCATCGACACCTCTATGATGGCGGCTGTTCAGGCATCCCCTCTCGCCGCGATGCAACCGAATTCGATGCAGGCGGATGCGCAGACACGGTCGCAGCCGCAGGCCGCCCGCGTCGGTGACGGGGTGCCGGCGTCGTCCGGGGAGAAATCCGGGGCCAAGAACCCACCCCCGGCGACCTCCGCAGCCCGGTCCAGCGCATCCATGGCCATTGGCACCCTGGCCTCCAGGATTCTTGGTTTCATCAAGGGCATCGTCCTGGGCTTCGCGGTGGCCGGCACCGTGGTGGCCGACATCTTTGAGGCCGTCAACTACCTGCCCAACCTGATCTTCCTCATGCTGGCAGGCGGCGTGTTCAATGCCGTGCTGATCCCCCAGATCGCCAAAGCCAGCAAGAATCCGGACCGCGGCACTGACTTCATCTCCCGGCTGCTGACCCTTGGCATCATCGGCCTGCTGTCGCTGACGGCCATCATTCTGGTGCTGGTGAGCCCCATCATGGGCGCCACCACCTCGTTCCAGGGCAAGCAACTGGAATTGGCCGTTACTTTTGGCCTGTTCTTGTTGCCGCAGATCTTCTTCTACGGCCTGTACTCGCTGCTGGGGCAGGTGCTCAACGCCCACAACGCCTTCAAGGCCTATGCCTGGGCTCCGGTGGTCAACAACATGGTGGCGATCGCGGGCCTGCTGGTGTTCATCTCCGTTGCGGGCAGCGCTGCCAGAAACCCGCACACCGTGGACACTTGGACCACCGGGCAGTCGTGGATGCTTGCCGGCACGGCAACGCTTGGCATTCTGGTTCAGTCGGTGGTGCTGCTGGTTCCCGTACAGCGGCTGGGGCTGAAGCTCCGGCCCAAGTTTGGCCTGCGCGGCACGGGGCTGGGCTCCACCGTCAAAATTGCGTTGTGGACCATGGGCACCATGATCATCGGGAACGTAACGTTCCTGGTCATCCTGCGGGTGTCCACCATCCCGACCGGCGGCGACGGCAACTCAGACCCGGACGACGGCCTTCCCGGTATTTTTGTGCTGAACCGGGCAACCGAGCTTTACATCATGCCGCACTCGATCATCGCCTTGTCCATTGCCACGGTCATGTTCACTGCCATGGCGCATGCGGCTGCGAACAAGGACCTTGCCGGTGTTCGTAAATCCCTGGCAACGGCGCTGCGCACCACGGGCATCGCCACGGTCTTTGCCGGCATCGCACTCGTGGTGTTGTCGGGCCCGTTCGGCATGTTGTTCTCCGGCGGCAAAGAAGAGGTGGGCCGGCAGATTGCCATCACCTTGGCGATTCTTGCCATTGGCGCCCCGTTCTACAGCATCAACTTCATCCTCAACAGGGTGTTTTACGCCCACGAAAATGCGCGCACGCCGTTCATCATCCAGTGCATCATGGTGGCCCTTGGCCTGTGCACGGCCCTGCTGGCAGGGTTGCTGCCGCACGAGCTCATCATTTACGGCCTTGCGTTGAGCTACACCATCAGCAATGTCACCGCCGCCATCATCAGTCATTTCTTCCTGCGCGCTAAAATTGGGAACTACGGTGGTGGCCTGATCCTGCGTGCCTACATGCGCTTCCTGATTGCAGCGTTGGTTGCCGGCGTCGCCGGAGAATTGTTGTTGCGGCTGTTCGGCAGTGCCTCAAGCAGTGGCTTCATGTGGTCCTCAATACCCGCATCCGCCATTGTGTTGGCCGTTGTGGGCCTTGTGATGGCGATTGTTTACTTTGTCCTTCTTAAGCAGTTGCGTGTTGCTGAAATGGACGCCCTCATCAATCCGCTGCTTGCCAAAGTTCGCGGCCGGATCTCGGCACGGTAGTTCCGGTCCTTGCCCTGTCGTGGCCAACCATGGTGCTTGCAGTGTTTTCCTATAGAATCAGTCAAAATATGGCTTTGTGCGCGGACGCAGCACGGGCCACCATGCATGTAAGAGGAGGACTTGGTGCCACAACCTATTGATGTGGGCTCCATCCTTGGCGGTCGCTACAAGGTGACTGGCCGTATCTTGGCTTCTGCCGAGAACGACGTCATTTTGGACGGCCTGGACCAGGTCTTGAACCGCCCCGTCAGCATACTGGTGGCTGCCGTTGAGAATTCCAAGAACCTGACGCAAAGTTCCCGCGAGGTTGCCACTGGTGCCCGCATATCAGGTGTTTCCATCCTGGATCTGGGTGTTCAGGACAATTCCACCTACCTGATTGCTGCGCGCACAACGCCGGCTGACCTGCTGGACCTGGTGGTTCCCACGGAGCCTGCAGAGGCAGCGGAAGAGGTCTATCGGGAACCATTTTTCACCGACACGCTCGGCACGGAAATTTTCGGGAAGGCACGCGATGCCGCCCCTGTCTCCGGCGCCTACGTTTACGACGATGATTCGCCGCTGACGCCAGGCCACCCGCTGCCCAAGGTCCACAGGGAGCAGGCGCCCGCCCCGCAGCCCACTGCGACGGTGGCAAACCAGCGCAACGCTCCCCCCGCCGTCGTACCCGTCCCTGTCCAAAAGCCCGCCGCCAAAAAGGTCACGCTCTGGGATGATGCCGATTACGGTTTCATCAACGATGACCACGCCCAGAACGTCCCCGACTCCCGCCCGCCAAGCACGTTCCCTGCAGATCTGCGTGAGGCCAGCGACGACTATGCGGACAACGAAAATTACGACGACGGCGACGAAGCCAACGCCCCCCGCATCAGCGGTCGTTGGTTGACGGGCGCCATTATCGGCGTGCTGTTGATTGGTGCCCTGATTTTTGCCGTGCAGCACATTGGCGGCTTGTTCGACGGTTCAAACCAGGCCGGGAGCACCACATCGGCGCCCACCACCCCAAGCGAGACAGGGGCGCCCGCCTCCAAGGCTCCGGCGGAGCCCGCTCCGGTGCCACCTGTCATTACGGATCTGACGGACATCACCGTCTATTCCCCGGGCGTGCCGAACTATGGTGAAACATATTACCCCCGCCTTAAGGACGCCTTCGACGGCAACAAGGGCACCTACTGGCCCACCGTCGAATTCTCCAACGCCGATTTTGCCAACATGACGGACGGCATAAACTTGGTGGCCGCGCTGGCTCAGGAATCCACCATCAGCTCGGTCACCATCAACCAGCTGACCGGCTCCGGCGGCCAGTTCAACATCCTGACCAACGACAAGCCTTCACTTGATGGTGCCACAAAGATCGGCAACGGCTCATTCAGCGCCCCTGAATTTACGTTGACCGCGGCTCCCGGAGTCAAGGCAAAATACGTCATCATCAACTTCACGCAGCTGCCTAATCTGCAGCCGTTCGTGACGTACCCGTATGGTCTGAAGATCAGCGAAATTAGCATCAAGTAGCCTACAGGGGCGCCTGTCCGGAATATCCGCAGACGCGTCCCTGTTGTGAATAGCGTAGGTCCATTGGACCGCCTTGCTTGGCGGTTCAATCAATGAAGGAAAAGGAACACTCACCTGTGAGCATTGAAGTTACTCCCGCGAATGACGTTCGTGAAGTCATCATCGTCGGTTCCGGCCCTGCTGGCTACACCGCAGCCATTTACACTGCCCGTGCAGACTTGAAGCCGCTCATGATTGCCGGCTCCGTCACCGCTGGCGGCGAGCTGATGAACACCACCGACGTGGAAAACTTCCCCGGCTTCCCCGACGGAATCATGGGCCCGGACCTCATGGAAAACTTGGGCCAACAGGCCGAAAAATTTGGCACCGAGCTAATGTACGACGACGTGACTTCCCTTGAACTGGAAGGTGCGGTCAAGACCGTGACCCTGGCGGACGGCCAGGAATTCAAGGCACGCACGGTTATTGTTTCCACCGGTTCCGCCTACCGCGCTTTGGGTGTGGAGGGTGAAAAGCGCCTGGTCGGACACGGTGTGAGCTCCTGTGCCACGTGTGATGGTTTCTTCTTCAAGGGCCAGGACATTGCCGTGATTGGTGGCGGCGACTCCGCAATGGAGGAGGCCATCTTCCTCACTAAGTTCGCTGATTCCGTTACTGTGGTGCACCGTCGTGACACTCTCCGCGCCTCCAAGATCATGGCGGAACGGGCGCTGAACCACCCCAAGATCAAGTTCATTTGGAACTCCGAAGTTGTAGGTGTCGAAGGCGAAACCAAGGTCACTGGTGCGCGCTTGAACAACCTGCTTACAGGCGAGCAGTCCGAACTTGCGGTCACAGGCGTTTTTGTTGCTATAGGCAACGACCCGCGTGTTGACCTTGTAAAGGGCGTCCTTGAACTGACCGGCGCTGGCACCATTGCCGTTGAAGGCCGCTCGTCCAAGACAAGCCTGCCCGGCGTCTTTGCCGCCGGCGACGTTGTTGACCCCACCTACCGCCAGGCCATCACGGCCGCCGGTTCCGGATGTGTTGCCGCACTTGATGTGGAGCACTTCCTGGCCGAGCAGGCATCCTAAGAGAAAGAGATTTCGCAATGAGCAATGCCAAGAGCGCAACTGATGCAACATTTTCCGATGACGTCCTGAAGTCGGACAAGCCGGTCATCGTGGATTTCTGGGCAGAGTGGTGTGGTCCCTGCCGCAAACTCGGCCCCATCCTCGATGAGATCTCCGTGGAGTACTCAGACAAGGTGGACGTAATCAAGGTTGACGTCGATGCCAATCCTGCCATCTCGGCGAAATATGGCATCACGTCCATTCCTGCGGTTTACCTCTTCCAGGGTGGGGAAGTTACCGGCACTGTCATAGGTGCACGCCCCAAGCAGTACTTTGAGAAGGAATTCGCCGACGTCCTGAAGTAGGGCTTGGAGCGTTTTCAGGTGCGGACCGGACAATTTCTGGTCCGCACCTCTTTAAGATGACAATTTACATTGCCCCAGATTGATCCTAAGCGACGGATTCTAAATGCGTTCGCTAGCTTCGAAGTACCTTCAGGACCTTATTTGACTCCGTGCGGGCGTTTCACGTGAAACTTGCAAAGCGAAGTCGGACGATTGACGTTCGTATCGGTTTCTGCGTAGGCGGCACGGGCTCCAGGTGTTAAGCTCGGCCGTCCACCAAGTGGTCCTGCCCGGATCCCTCTTTGAGCCTCTTTTCCTAATCTTCCAATTGGGTATGGCCCTTAGGCTGGAAAATTTCCGATGCGCGGTCCACACCGAATCATCCGCGCTTGGCAAGAAGCACTTCGCAATCTAGAACCCATGATGGGCTTGACGCTCCAGCGGTACAGTTTCTGGAGGGCACCAGGCTGCTGTCCCACCTGGACGGCCGGTGAACCGGAGAAGCCACGATGACGAACCTCCCCGACTGTGCACCACTGCCACTGCGGCGGACACTCTACGTCTCGTTCAATACCCTCATGCACGACCCGGTCCTTCCAGAGACCCACGAGTGTAGAGGCCCCCGAAGAGAACTCGTCATCCCGCCAGTGACCGTGTGACTGTGAGACCATGGGTTTCCTACGAGCCGATGCTCCGAATATCCCCTCCGTGCCGTGGGACTGGGACGGAGCCGCAATTGGTAATCCATGCGTTCCAAAATCACCACTTATGTCGTATTAGTCATCTGTGGCATATACATTGGAATATTGGAGGATCACAGGAATCACCATGGCTCACAATGATTCATCCATCACTGAAGCCGTGGCGGTGGAGGATTGCATGGGCATAATCGAGAGCTTCCCCAGCGTTTAAACCAGTACGCAGATCTCATTGTTC
>JBBSQT010000004.1:0-23736 GCA_038243775.1 Actinomycetales bacterium
CCCGGCCTGGATGCGGACCGGGCCAGTTTCAGCATCGCGCTGACTCTGGCCAGAGACACCATCGTCCTCGGACCAGCACCCACCACGGCCGCCCACGGGCAGGGCTGGCAACAACTGGCCGGGAGGATCGGAGCACACCTTTTGGCCAATCTACTGCCCCCACGCAGGCTGCGCACCGGGCCAAGAACCGTCAAACGAGCCATCTCCAACTACCAGGCCCGAGCCACCAAACCCCACGGCCCAACCCAAAAAGCCCGCCTCACCATACAAATCATCAACACCCCGACCGGAGCTGACATCAGCCGCAAAGCCTTAACTTCACGGCATTGGAGCTAGCTTCGGGGACCAAGTGGTTCTTCTCTATACCCAACAGGCCAAGGGCACCGTGATTCTCAGCGATGGGAAAGGCACCGCTTTGCTTTCCGTAACGCTCTAGCTGGGTCAGCAACGGCGCGCTCATTGTCCCATTGCTGGGTTGGGTTCGCCGTGGCTGCCCGCGGAACCGGACGTGCGACTCTCACCACATTCGGCTCTCCATGCGTCAGCACCTGTGGTGATACAGGGCTCAGGGGCCGCTGAGTCCATGGATTCTGGACGTTCTTGCCGTGGTACCGCGGTTTTCAGACCCGGCCCCGGCCGATTCGTACTGGCCGGCCATGTCGAAACCGAGTTTGTAATAGTCGGCTGCGGCCAGAAGGGGCATCATCAGTGCAAAGTCTCCTGGGACCCTGTGGCCCTGTGACCCTGTGGCCCCGGGGACCTAGGCGACGGGCCCGGGGACCTAGGCGACGGGAGGGGCCGGCGGATCACCGCAACTGATGGAGCAAGAGTGCAGATCGGCGCCGAAATCGTGGGATCGGAAAATCCTGCGGGAAGCACGGGCCAATCAGAGTCCTGCAGACCGGCATTGGCGAGTTCTGCCGTGTCCGACTCGTTTTTCCTGGCGGCACGCGGGCGGACCGGGACACCCGGTCAGCCCACGCCGTCGTCCTCTCCAAAATCGGCCGCAAGGCCCAGGGCCACACCTCCGGTTGACCTCGGCAAAAGCGCGGAAAACTACGCCGGCACCGTCACCCTCGTTATAAACGATTCCAGGCGCCGGTAGACCTCTTGGGACTCGGGATAGCGGAAGTTTTGCTGCCAGGTGTGTTCTGTGTTGGCACTGCCCCAGCTGTACACCAGCGAGTCGACTAGGACGCCGCGGTCGCTGAGGGTCTTGATGAAATTCATGTTGGAGGTATAGAAAAAATCCCGCTCCGAGGTGGTTACGAAAACAGGCGGGCAGCGTGAATCGAGCCACTCAATGGGGGACATGTAGTGGGCGGCCTCGCGCAGAAGGTGGTGGCGGGCGTTCTCGTGCACCGTACGGCGGTGTCGGCTGGCTGCCACATCGCCCCGCGGCAGGAGCATGCGGACAAAGTTCAGGCTCATGACAAAACCTTTGTCAAAGAACACGGAAAAATCGACGATGCTGCAATGCTGCACCAAACCCCGAAGCTGGCCCGGCTGCAGGGTGGTGTTCAAGTGGTAGTGCTGGGCAAGTTCCGGGCGGAACGAGGCCGCGGCCATGAGCGCGGAGATTTGTCCGCCGGCCGAATCCCCGCCGAGCACAATGCGTCGGCTGTCACCGCTGAACTCGCCAATGTTCTTCTCCACCCAGGCCAGCGCGGCGTTGGCATCCTCCAACACATGCCCCAGATGGAAGTGCGGAGCCATCCGGTAGTTGACGTTGACCACCACCACCCCTGTTGCAGCCTGACCGGCACAGTATTTGGTCAGCGACGCCTTGTCCCCGGAGGTCCATCCGCCACCATGAAAATACACATACACCGGAAGGGGCGCTCTGACGGCTGCGTCCTTGGTGCTGTTGACCGGGGCCATGACATCGAGCAGGTGCCAGCGGATGTGGTCGCCCACGAAGTCAATGTCGTGCCAATATCTCACGGTGGTGATGGGCTCGGAGTTCAGCGTCCGCACCTCCACCTTGCTGATGGTGTGCATGAATATTCGCCACGACCAGACCGGCACGCGTGTCATCACGCTCCTGGCCCGCCGGCCAAGGGCAAACGCGCCCCGGGACGGCTGCTGTTCAACCATGATTCCAGAGTACGCTTGTGTTGCTGGGATGCGGCTGTGAAATTCAGCGGAAAGTCTGCTGTCCTTTAAGCCCTCCCGACTTAAACAACTGATACACAAAAGGAATTTTTCGGTCACCGCCGGTGAGACGGCGTTTCCCACCAGCCGGCCGCTGACGACGACGAAGACCCACGTGTTTCGCCCTCTTCCGCGGATGCAAGGAACTTCGGGATGGTCTGCTTTGGTGTTCAAGACAGCCCCGCGGCTTATGTAGTTGCGGGCAGCCACAACGACAGGCATTCTTGCCTGTTCGCCGAATTGAATCCAAACACTTCGCTGGAAAACGGATCAGAAGAATTCCATTTTATGAAAAAGCATCAATGGCCGTAAGTGCATCTCACTCAATCCACTCAATCCAAGAGCTGGGTCCCGGCACATCCGTGCTGTTTAGGGAACTATTTCGTTGAGCACTTCCCAAATGACGTACACACTTTTCATGAGTCTCGTCAGGCCGTTGTCTTTGTATCTTTGACCACCTAGACTTGGGTGCAATTGAAGTCCATGCGCGTGGGTGATTGAAGTCCTGCGCTGTGGTTCGAGGTTGTCCCTAGGGGAATCATGGCCTACCTGTATGCCACCGCCGAAACGTCAAACTCCACGAGGCCGCGCACCGCGCCCGTCTCCAAGGGCCGTATTGTGGTCAACTGGTTCACCTCCACCGACCATAAAACCATCGGGTACCTGTACTTGATCACATCGTTCCTCTTCTTTTGCGTCGGCGGCGTGATGGCGCTGATCATGCGTGCGGAACTCTTTGAACCCGGTATGCAGATCCTGCAGACCAAGGACCAATACAACCAGCTGTTCACCATGCACGGCACCATCATGCTGCTTCTGTTCGCAACGCCGCTGTTCGCCGGCTTTGCCAATGTAATCATGCCGCTGCAGATCGGCGCCCCCGACGTCGCCTTCCCGAGACTCAACGCACTCGCGTACTGGTTCTACCTGTTGGGGGGCGTCATTACGGTGGCCGGGTTCGTCACACCGCAGGGTGCAGCCTCATTCGGCTGGTTTGCCTATGCGCCCTTGAACAACACCACCTTTACTCCCGGTGTTGGCGGTGACTTGTGGGTCTTTGGTCTGGCACTGTCCGGTTTCGGAACCATCTTGGGTTCCGTCAACTTCATCACCACCATCATTTGCCTGCGTGCCCCCGGCATGACCATGTGGCGCATGCCGATCTTCACGTGGAACACCCTCCTCACTGCCATCCTGGTCATCATGGCGTTCCCGCCGCTGGCAGCTGCACTGTTCGCACTGGGTGCCGACCGCCGCTTCGGAGCGCACATATTTGACGCAGAATATGGCGGGGCCCTGCTGTGGCAACACCTGTTCTGGTTCTTCGGCCACCCCGAGGTTTACATCATTGCGCTGCCGTTCTTCGGCATCGTCTCTGAGATATTCCCGGTCTTCAGCCGCAAGCCAATTTTCGGCTACAAGGGCCTGATCTTTGCCACGATCTCCATAGCCGCCCTGTCCGTCACCGTATGGGCACACCACATGTACGCCACCGGCCAGGTCGCGCTGCCATTCTTCTCCTTCATGTCCATGATGATCGCGGTGCCTACCGGCGTGAAGTTCTTCAACTGGATAGGCACCATGTGGCGGGGGTCCCTGACCTTTGAAACGCCCATGCTGTGGAGCCTCGGCTTCCTGGTCACGTTCCTCTTCGGTGGTCTGACGGGCGTCATCCTGGCCTCCCCACCGCTGGACTTCCATGTTACGGACACCTACTTCGTGGTGGCCCACTTCCACTACGTGGTCTTCGGCACCGTCGTGTTCGCCATGTTCGCCGGCTTCTACTTCTGGTGGCCCAAGTTCACTGGAAAGTTGCTCAACGAGCGCCTTGGCAAGATCCACTTCTGGATGCTGTTCATCGGGTTTCAAGCAACGTTCCTGATCCAGCACTGGCTCGGTGTCCTGGGCATGCCCCGCCGCTACGCCGACTACATGATCGAGGACAACTTCACGTGGATGAACCAGTTCTCCACCATCGGTTCGCTCGTGCTGGGTGCCTCCATGATCCCGTGGTTCTGGAATGTCTATATCACTTGGCGCAGTGGCAAGAAGGTCGAAGTTGACGACCCCTGGGGCTTCGGTGCCTCGCTTGAGTGGGCCACCTCCTGCCCGCCGCCGCGCCACAACTTCACCTCACTGCCCCGTATCCGCTCAGAGCGTCCCGCGCTGGAGCTCCACCACCCGGAACTCGCATCCCACTACCAGCGTGAACCGGTTGCGGCATCCGATACCGGAAACTGATGGAACCAAAAACAATCAGTGAGCCCATAGATTAGGGACCTTCCTTGCGAAGAGACTTGCAAAAGCCACCATCCTTGCCACATCACTTGCACTTGCCAAGCCCTCGCGTTCATGGGGCGAGGGGCCGAGCGACTTCGGGCCACCCAGCCAAACGAAACAGGCAAAGCGCGGACTTGTACCGTTGGAGGCAGATCCCAATCCGATGGCAGAGGCCCTGGCCCGTGCCACTTCCTTTGGCAGCCCATATGCCTTGCCAAAGTAAGCCCTCTACGGGCCGGATGAAGCCCTCAAGGCGAAGCTTGCCACCGTAATTGGTAAGTGCGCATGATCTTTCCTGCACAGCTAGGAACCTCAAATCGCCAAGGTTCAGGAAATACGCGAAACGGCAGCAGAAATGCGAGAACGATTCTCAGCCGAGTTGCAACAGGGCCGATCCCCGAACGGTTCCGGGGCACGCCCGTTAATCAAAGACGGCGGCACCCGCCTGACGCTGGAAGCGAAAGGCAGGGGCCGCCGTAGTACCTGCACGGGATTACAGGACGTCGGAGAGAAAGCCCTTCAGGCGGTCCGTCTTCGGAGTCGAGAAAAGTTCATCCGGAGAGCCGGTTTCGACCACGACGCCGGCATCCATGAAGGTGACGGTGTCGGAGACGTTGCGGGAAAAGCCCATCTCGTGGGTGACGACAACCATGGTCATGCCGGCCTTGGACAGGTCGGTCATGAGCGCCAAAACGCCCTTGACCAGCTCCGGGTCCAGCGCCGAGGTGGCCTCGTCAAAGAACATGACCTCGGGTTCCATGGCCAGTGCGCGGGCGATGGCCACTCGCTGCTGCTGGCCGCCGGAAAGGTTCCCCGGCCGCGCGTCGGCCTTGTGCTTCAGGCCCACCAGGTCCAGCTGCTCCAGGGCACGGGCCTTTGCCTGGTCCTTGGGCATCTTGCGCAATTTGGTCAGGGCCAGCGCCACGTTGTCCAGCACGGTTTTGTGCGGGAACAGGTTGAACTGCTGGAACACCATGCCGATCCGACGCCGGAGCTCGTCCGGGTTGTCCTTGAGGACGGAGCGGCCGTCGAGGAGGATGTCGCCCTGGTCAGGCTCAATCAGGCGGTTCATGACGCGCAGCAGCGTGGACTTGCCCGAACCCGAGGGGCCGATCACGGATGCCGTGGTGCCCTGCGGAACGTGCAGGTCGATGCCGCGCAACACCTTGTTGGCTCCGAACGCGAGATGGATATTCTTGGCGCTCAAGGATCCTGAATTGAATTCGCTCATGGCCTAGACGCCCTTTCCAATAAGTGCTGCAGCCTCATCCGGCTCCACCTTTTGGGCCTTGCCCTCACGCATGCGCTTGTCCATGAAGTTCACCAGGTGGGTGAGCGGGATGGTCAGGATCAGATACAGCAGGCCCGCCGCCACCAGCGGAGACAAGTTTCCGGTGTTCGCAGCCTGGTCCTGACCGATCTGAAAGATTTCACGCTGACTGGCAAGAAGACCCAGCAGGAAGATCAAGGATGAGTCCTTGATCAAGCCGATCAGCTGGTTCACCAGTGCCGGCAGCACACGCCGGATGCCCTGGGGAATGACCACCAGGACCATGGATGAGGTGTAGCTGAAACCCAGGGCGCGGGAAGCCTCGAGCTGCCCCTTGTCAACGCTTTGAATGCCGGATCTGAAGATCTCACCAATGTATGCGGCGGCCATCAAGGTCAGCGCAGCAATGCCCAACGGGTAGGGGTTGGTGCTTCCTGTCATGATGCGCCACACCGGCCCGAAGCCAAGGCCAATCAACAGAATTGTCAAAATGGCTGGCAGGCCGCGGAAGATGTCCGTGTACACGCGGGCGATCCAGCGTGGCACCGGGTTCCGTGAGATGCCCATGACGGCCAGAATCAGGCCAAAGATGCATCCCAGGAAGCCCGAGGAAATCGCCAGGATCAAGGTGTTCGGCAAACCAACTGTCAGCATCTCGGGGATAACTTCCCCCATGGCCTGCCAGTCAAAAAACGTTTTAAGGAGCTGATCGAGAACTTCCATGAACTATCCCTTCGGGACGGTTACGGCTTTGGAACCGGGGGTCCAGTCCGTGGGCATGTCGCGGGTCGGGTACCATTCCTTGGTCAACGCGGACCAGGTGCCGTCGGTGATGACTGAATCCAGGGCGGAGTTCAATGCGTCGGTGAGGGCCTTGTTCTGGGAGTTCACGGCATAGGCGGTGAAGTTCTGGGTGTTGACAACGCTCTCAACGATCGTTGCACCGTCTCCGGGCTTGACCTGGCCTTCGGCCTGCTGCGAGGGGGCGACCCAGGCATCAATTTGGCCGTTCTTCAAGTTGGCGTAGGCGATGTTGTAGTCCTTGAAGCGGACCGGTTCGATCTTCAAAGTGTTGGTGACGTAGTCGTCCTGAACGGTGCCCTGAACAACACCAATGCGGGTCTTCTCGTTCAAGTCCTTGAAGCCCTTGATAGGTGTCTTGTCCATGGCAACAACGGCCATGTAGCCAAAGTCGTAGCCGTTGGTGAAGCCAACGTTCTTGCGGCGTGCATCGGTGGTGGAGATCGAGGAGGAGCCGACGTCGAACGTCTTGTTCTCCACCTGGCCGAGCAGGGACGCGAAGGAGGTCGACTTGAATTCAACCTTCAGGCCCAGCTTCTCGCCCATGGCGCGCAGCAGCTCATTGTCGTAGCCGGTGAACTTGCCGTCCTTGATGAAGATGTTCGGCGGGGCATCGGACAGGGTGCCAACCGTGATGGTGCCGGGGGTGATGAGGCCCAGTTCATCTTTCTTGACTGTGTCCAGCGCGATGACATTATCGGTGGTGTAGCGGTCCAGGGACTGCTGGTCGCTGCCGGCCAGGGCGTCCGTGTTGTTACCCGAGCCGGTGTCCGCGCCGCCGCCGCACGCTGCGAGGGAGAAGGCCAGTGCAAAGGCAACCGGGACGGTTGTGAGCCACTTCAGGGCAGTTTTCTTCATCTAACATTCACTTTCATTGCAGGATCCGCACCCGAAATTCGCCTCGGGAAGGGGAGTAAACGTGTTGCTGGGAGCCAAGTGGCGCAAACGTTCAGGAACCTCTTACCAGACGTCAACCAGCAAAACTAAATTATGTCATCCATGCCTACAGTGTGGCGGATGCGAATTTGTGGGCGTTGAAAGCTGGGTTTAGTGACTAAAAATGCGAAAAATGAAGAATAAGTCAGGGATGTGGTTTGGCGCGGCCGCGCGAAGCTGCACGAGTGACGTGCAGTCAGCTGCAAACGGACACTAAATCCGATGGTGATATAGCTCATGCTTTAGATGCGGGGCGTTGGCCCCCGCCGTGCAGCTCCTGACTCCCGCGCCGCGAAGCTACTGACCCCGCCGTGCAGCTACTGACCCCGCCGCGAAGCTACTGACCCTCGCCGTGCAGCTGCGGGAGAACGGGCCAGTCGCCTTCGATGGCGGCGGCCGGGTCCTTGGCGCGGCGCAGGTAGGCCTGGAAATCGGCGGCCTGATCCCGAGCCCAGGCAATCTGGGTCTGGTGCAGTTCCTGCACGTCAATCCGCAGCGCACTGTACTTTGCGGCCAGCGCATCGGCGAGCCGCAGCGTGGCTTCCGCGTCCGCAGCCGAGGTGTGGGCGTCGTCGAGCTTGATGCCGTACTCCTCACACAGGGCAACCAGCGTGCGGCTGCCCTTGCGGAACTTGTCCACCTGCTTGTTGCAAATGAACGGATCAATGACGGGCGCCGCCGTGATTTGGTCCAGGCTGTGCCGGCGCGCTTCGTTGGCCAGGACGGTGAAGTCGTAGCTGGCGTTGAAGGCGATGACGGGAATGTTGTTCTGGAAAAGGGTGGCCAGAACGGCGCTCACCTCGGCCGCGACGACGTCGGCGGCCCGGCCGTTTTCGCGGGCCTGGGCCGTGCTGACGCCGTGGATGGCGGCTGCTTCCTCCGGGATTTCCACGCCGGGATCCGCCAGCCATTCGTACGTGTCCGCCACGGCGCCGGTCTCGTCAACAATCACAATCGAGGCCGTCACGATGCGGGCCGTGCGGGGGTCCTTGCCCGTGGTTTCAAGGTCAAAGGCGGCGCGGGGGTTCATGCTCCAGCTAGTCATGCCTTTACGCTACCTGCTGCCATGGACATTAACGCACCGGCCCGGCCGTCCAGGAACTAGGCTTGGACCATGCGAGAGCAGTATATGGAAGCGGTGTTGGCGGTGGCGGCGCTGATCCCGGCCGCCCGGGTCCTCTCTTATGGTGACATTGCGGCCCTGCTGGAAAGCGGCGGCCCGCGGCAGGTGGGCGCGGTCCTGTCCGCGCAGGCCGGCGACGCTCCCTGGTGGCGGGTGATCCGAGCCAGCGGTGCCGCGCCGCTGTGCCATGAAGGCCGGGCGCTGGCGCACTATCGCCGGGAAGGCACGCCGCTGCGCGGGGATGTCACGGCGGTGGTGCCCGCCGGGAAGGCTGCGCCGTGGCGGGTGGACATGCGCACAGCACGCTGGAACCCTGCCGAGTCCGACTTTGACGCCATCGACATCATTGCGGCGCGCCTGCAGGATGCCGACGCCGTGACACAGGATGAGTTGGCCCCCGCCGGCCTCCCGCGCGCCAGAATGTCAGTGCCGCGTGATGGACTGTAGGCATGAGTACGCAAGCAGATTCCTTCCTGCCGCAGCTGACCCTGGTGCCGCCGGCCCACAGCGAGCGCCGCGCCCCTGCGTTGAGCCCGGACCAGCAGGCCGTGGTGGGGCTGAAACCCGGTTCCGGCCCCGTGCTGGTGTGGGGCGCCCCCGGAACGGGGAAGTCCACCGTGCTCATCGAGGCGGCCGTGCAGCGGATGGAGCACGACGGCGTCGATCCCGGCGGTGCCCTCCTGCTGGCCCCCTCCCGGCTGGCTGCCGCCAAGCTGCGCGACGGCTTTAGTGCCCGTCTCACCAGAAGCCTGAGCACCTCACCGGCCCGGACCTGGTCCTCGTATGCCTTTGACCTGCTGCGCCGGGCCAAGGTTGCCGGTCACATGCCGCACCTTGACGGCCCGCCGCGGCTCATGAGCGGTCCCGAACAGGACCTGATCATCCGGGACCTGCTGGCCGGGCACAAACTGGGCCTGGGCACGGCCCCGGACTGGCCGGCGGAACTGGCCGACGCCCTGGACACCCGTGGGTTCCGCCAGGAGATCCGACAACTTTTTGACCGCGTCATTGAATACGGGCTGATCCCCGATGAACTGGCCCAGCTGGGCGCCGCGAACCGCCGCCCCGACTGGGTCGCCGCAGCCTCCCTCTACCGCGAATACCGGGACGTGGTGGATTGGGGCAAGTCCGGCTCCTTCGATCCCGCCGGCATCATCACAGCCGCCGCCACCCTGCTGCAGCTGGTCCCGGAATTCCTGGCCCGGGAACGGGAGCGGCTGGAACTGATCGTCGTCGACGACATCCAGGAGGCCAATAAGGCCGTCCACGAACTGCTGGCACTGGTGGGTCGCGGCAAGGACATCCTCGTCGCCGCCTCCCCGGACACCGTGGTGCAGGGCTTCCGCGGCGCCCGACCGGACCTGGTCGCCTCCCTGGCCGAGAACCTCGCCACACCGGAGCGCCCGCTGCAGCAGTTCTCACTGTCCACCTCGCACCGCATGAGCGGCCCGCTCGCGGCCGCCTGGTCGGGTGTTGCGGAGCGGATCTTCCAAATCCGCGGCGGCCAAAAAGCCCGCGTGCTGGCCTGGCCGGAAGAACCCCACGGCACCGGCGGGCCCACCGCCGGGGACGGGGGCGCGGCGTCGGACAGGGGGGACGGGTCCTTCGTCAGCGCCCATGTGGTGGCCTCCGAGGTGCATGAACTGCGTCTGGTGGCGGAGCGCATCCTGGCCCTGCAGCACCTGGCCGGGCACAGCTTGGGCGAGATCGCGGTCATTGTGCGCACCGGCTCGGCGCTGGCTGCGCTGCAGCGGTACCTCAGCGCGCAGGGCATTGCCGTGAAGGTACCGGTGGCGGAAAACCCCGTCCGAGACGAGCCTGCCGTGCGCCCCCTGCTGGAGGCCTTCGGTATTGCCCTGGCCCCGGAGACGCTCGACGCCGAGGCCTGCGTTGCGCTGCTGACCTCCCGTCTGGGGCGCTCAACTGCGCTGCACCTGCGCCGGCTGCGTCAGGCGCTGCGGCAGCAGGAACGCCATGGCGGCGGCGGCCGTGCCAGCGACGAGCTGCTCGTCGAGGCACTGCTGACCCCGGACAAGCTGGCCGTTTTGGGCTGGGAGGCCGCCAACGCCCGCCGGATTGCGGCCATGCTCGCCGCGGGCAGGGCCGCCGTGGCGGAACCCGGCGCCAACGCCGAAACCGTGCTGTGGGCGTTGTGGGATGCCTGCGACAGCTCCGGAACATGGGAATCCCAGGCGCTGCGCGGCGGACCCACCGGCATCCGCGCGGACCGGGACCTGGACGCCGTCATGGCCCTGTTCCAGACCGCTGAACGCTATGTCGACCAGCTGCCCGGCTCCAGCCCGCAGCAGTTCCTGGACTATTTGATGAGCCAGGAACTGCCCATGGACACCCTCGCCGCCCGTGCCCAGCGCAGCGACGCCGTGGAAATCCTGACCCCGGCCAGCGCTGCCGGGAGGGAATGGCCCATCGTGATTGTGGCCGGCCTGCAGGAAGGCGTCTGGCCCAACACCCGACTGCGCGGTGAGCTGCTGGGCAGCCAGCTGCTGGTGGACGTGCTGGAAAACGGGGCCGAGGCGGCGCGGCAGATAGACCCGGCCGCCCGGCTGCGGGACATCCGCTACGACGAACTGCGCAGCTTTGCCGCCGCCATTTCCCGGGCCCGCAACAAGCTGATCCTCACGGCAGCTGCAGGCCACGACCTCCAGCCCTCCCAATTCATCGACCTGGCCGCACCCTACGTTCCCGTCACCGATTCCGGCGGCGAATCCCAATACCCTGTGCGCCCGGTTGAACAGGTGCCGCGGCCCATGACCCTGCGCTCGCTCGTGGCGGAGCTGCGCCAGGAATCGGAGCTGCATGCCGAGCCCGAGGCGGCCAGGATGCTCGCCGTCCTTGCAGAACATCACGTTCCCGGAGCCAACCCGGATCAGTGGTGGGGGCTGCTCCCACTGAGCAGCGACGCACCGATCGTGGCGCCGGGAGAGCCGGTGGTGGTTTCGCCGTCGAAGGTTGAGGAGGTGCTCAAGTCGCCGCTGAACTGGTTCGTCAAGGCCGCCGGGGGAGAGGCCACCACCGACTTTGCCCGCAGCCTTGGCACGCTCATCCACGGCATCGCCCAAGACATCCCCAACGGTGCAGGCCAGGAGTACCTCGAGGAACTGGACCGGCGCTGGCCCTCCCTTGGACTGCCGGAATCGTGGGAAACCGACCTGGACTACAAACGCGCCCAGGAGATGCTGGGCAAGCTGGCACAGTACGTCATCGACGCCCGCCAGCAGGGGCGCACCCTCCTCGGAGTGGAGGAGAACTTCACGGTGGACGTGGGCGAGCTGCCCGAACCGGCACCGGCACGGCCAGTCCGGCTGCGCGGACAGGTGGACCGGCTCGAGGCCGATGCCAACGGCAGGCTGGTCATTGTGGACATCAAGACCGGGCGCAGCAAACCCACCAGGGAAGCGGTGCTGGTGCATCCGCAGCTCGGCGCCTACCAGGTGGCAGTGACGGCGGGCGGCTTCGCCGAACAGGCAGCAGCGGCCGGACTGGGCGGAGCCGTGTCCGGCGGGGCGGCACTGCTGCCGCTCGGCGACGGCACCAAATCAGTGAAGACCCAGGACCAGCCGGCCATGGTGGCCGGCAGCGAGGAGGACCCCACCAACAAGGTCATGGAGGCGGCCCTGCTCATGGCCCAGGCTGCGTTCCCGGCCCGCCACGGTGCTGACTGGTCAGCCCGCAACGGCTGCCCCCTGCCCACCATCTGCCCGCTGTGCCCGGAAGGGAAACAAATCACCGAATGAGCACCCCCACCACCGTCGCGGACACCGAAGAAGCGGCACGCCCCATCCTCACGCCTTACGAACTGGCCGAACTGCTGGGCCAGTTTCCGCCCACCGCCGAGCAGGCCGCGATCATCTCCTCACCCCTGGAACCGCTGCTCGTCATCGCCGGGGCCGGGTCCGGGAAGACCACCACCATGGCGGACCGGGTCGTATGGCTGGTCGCCAACGGGCACGTGCTGCCTGAGGAAATCCTTGGCGTGACCTTCACCCGCAAGGCTGCCGGCGAACTGGCCTCGCGCATCCGCGGACAGCTGGCAAAACTGGGCACCCTGGCCCGCTCCGGCGAGGTTGAACTGGCCCCTGCCGCAGCTGCCCGGGACGCGTTGGAGCCCAAGGTGTCCACCTACCACTCCTACGCCAGCGGAATCGTGAGCGACTATGGGTTGCGGCTGGGCATTGAGCGGGACGCCGTTGTGATGGGTGCCGCGGACGCCTGGCAGCTGGCCAGCGAGGTGGTGGAGGGCCACGACGGCGCGCACGAACACTTCACGGCCGCGAAGTCCACCCTCATCCAGTCCGTCATGGACCTGGCCGGGGAATGCGCCGAACACCTGCAGGAACCGGAACACGTCATCGACACCATTCAGGGCCATCTGGACAATTTTCAGACCCTGCCCTACATCGCCGAAACCGCGAAACCGCGCACCGCCGTCGTCGACAAGCAGCTGGACGTGCTGCGCACCCGCATCTCGGTCGCCTCGCTCGTGCAGAAGTATGCCGAGGCCAAGCGCCGCCGCAACGTCCTGGATTACGGCGACCTCGTGGCCCTGGCCGCTCGGATCGCCCGCGACGTCCCGCATGCCGCTGCCATGGAGCGCCAGCGCTACAAGGTGGTGCTGCTGGACGAATTCCAGGACACCTCCCACGCCCAGCTGCAACTCTTCGCCGAACTCTTTGGCGAAGGCCACCCCGTCACTGCCGTGGGCGACCCCCACCAGTCCATCTACGGTTTCCGGGGCGCCTCGGCGGGGCAGCTGTTCCGTTTCCCGGAGATTTTCCTCAAGTCCGACGGCGGGTACGCACCAACAGCCGAACTCACCATTGCGTGGCGCAACTCCGCCCACATTCTCGCCGCCGCCAACGTGATGTCGGCCGAGCTGACACTGGCCCAGACCCGCAAGGCCAACGCGAAGCTGGCTGCCGGACTGACGCAGGAAGAGCGGGCTGCGGCCGGCCCGCGCGTGGTGGTTTCACCGCTGCGGGAAAAGCCGCACGCCCCCGACGGCGAGGTGCTGCTGGCCCGCTACGACACCGACTTGGATGAGGCCCAGGCCATCGCCGAGCAGATCCTGGACCGCAAGGGCGACTTCAGCCACCGCGGCGGCGCGCAGGGGGCAATGACGGTGGCGGTGCTGTGCCGGCGCCGGGCACAATTTGCCGGGCTGCAGTCGGTGTTTGAGGCCCGTGGCATTCCTTATGAAATTGTGGGCCTGAGCGGACTGCTGGGAACGCCCGAAATCGTGGACCTCGTCGCGACGCTGCGGGTCATTGCCGACCCCGGCCGTTCCGACGCACTCATGAGGCTGCTGACCGGGGCCAGATGGCGGATTGGGCCGGCGGACCTGATGGCGTTTGCTGATTGGGCGCGGTACCTGGCCCGACGCCGGGACTGGGCCGCGCGGCACAGCCTCAACTTCGACAACGCCGCGCTGCAGGACGAGCAGGCTCCGGATGCCCCGGGGGCAGCCGCTTCGGCTCCGGGTGGTTCGGAGAATGGGGCTGACGGTGGTCCCGCCGTCGTCACCGCCGACCTGGTGGACGCCTCCTCACTGGTGGAAGCGCTGGACTATCTGAGCGCAGACTACTGGCCGGCGGCGGCCCGCCCGCTCAGCGACGTGGCCCGGGGCCGTCTGCTGGCCTTGCGCGATGAACTGCGCATGCTGCGCGGTTTCGTGGGTGAGAACCTGGTCAACCTGCTGGGCGTGGTGGAAAAAACCATGCTGCTTGACATTGAATTGGCGGCCAAGCCAGGCTCCAGCATCCACCATGCCCGGCGCCACCTGGACGCCTTTGCCGACGCGGCCGCAACGTTCATGCAGGCAGCCCAACGGGTCGATTTGGATGCGTTCCTCGGCTGGCTGGAAACGGCCGAATCCGAAGAAGGCGGACTGGAAATGTCGGCCGTGGAAAGCAACCCCGACGCCGTCGCACTGCTGACGGTGCACGCCTCCAAGGGATTGGAATGGGATCTGGTGTTTGTGCCCGGCATGAACGCAGGGGCGTTCCCCAGCGCCCGCGCCGACCGTTGGAGCACCGGTGCCAAGTCGCTGCCCTGGCCGCTGCGCGGGGACAGGGCCGACCTGCCCGCATGGGACCTGGACGTGCCGGACCTGAAAACCCTGATGGAGAACGAGAAGCTGTTCGCCGCCGACGTCCAGCTGCACGGCGAGGAAGAAGAACGTCGGTTGGCTTATGTGGCATTTACCCGGTCCCGTGACTTTCTCATGTGCTCCAGCACAGTGTGGGGCAGCGGGAAAAAACCCTTGGAGCCCTCGGCCTTCCTCGCCGAACTGCTGCCTCTGTGCGAAGGTGCGGCCCACACCGCCGCCCTGTGGCACTGGAGTGCAGATCCGGAGGAGGGGGAGATTAACCCCATCAGTGCCGGGGCCGAAAGTGCCCAGTGGCCCTACGATCCGCTCAACGGACCCGTCATTGAGGGCCGGGCCGGGGTGGCAGGGCGGATTGGCCGCCGCGACAACGTGGAGCGGTCGGCCGCGGCCGTCACGTCAGAGCTGTTCGATCCGGCTTTGCAGACTGGGAGTCCTGGCTGGCAACCCGGAAGCGTGGAGTTCCTTGCCGCCAATCCCCGGTGGGGCGTCGAAGCCAGTGTGCTGCTCTCCCAGGACAAACTTGAGTCCGACCAGCTGCGCGTGGAGCTGCCTCCCCACATTTCGGCTTCCCGCCTGGTGGCCCTGGGGGAGGACCCGGAGAAGGTCACGCGCGCCATGCGCCGGCCCGTGCCCACCAAACCCGGAATGGCCGCCCGCAAGGGAACGGCGTTTCACGCCTGGATCGAGGACTACTTCGCCACCACCGGCCAGTTCGACTTCGATGAGCAGCCCGGTGCCGACGCCTACGTGGACGAAGCCTACGGGCTGGCCGACATGCAGGAGACCTTCAAGAACTCGGCGTGGGCCGCCCGGCTTCCGGCCGACCTGGAGGTGCCCATTGAAACCAGGGTGGCCGACGTTGTGGTTCGCGGCCGCATTGACGCCGTGTTCCGTGACGACGACGGCGGCTGGGACCTGATCGACTGGAAGACCGGCCGGGTTCCCTCCAAGGCGCAGCTGGCCGTGCGAGGCGTGCAGCTGGCCGTGTACCGGCTGGCCTGGTCACGGCTGAAGGAGGTCCCGCTCGATCAGGTCAGGGCGGCGTTCTACTACGTGGGGCAGGACAAGCTGATCCGTCCTGTCGACCTGGCCGGCCAGGAAGAACTTGAAGCGATCGTGCGGACCGCCTACACCCTGCCCGCCTGAGCCTTTGGACAGCCGGCCCCTGCAGCCTCTGCGGCAGCGGGGGATGGGGGCGCCGGTCAGTCGGTTTTGGTGTCGAGGGGGATGACCTTCATGGCGGTCGTGTCCAACTCTTCGGGTGCGGCCGGGGTGGCGGCTGTTTTCCTGCCGTCGTCTGCGGTCCCGGGCTTGGCAGGGCCATCGGCCGGGAACGGAGTCTTCGCGGCCGATGGTGCCGCCTCCGTGACTTTGATGGCTGCCGTCTCGGTGCCGGCGCCACTGTCTCCCATGGCAGGCTTGGCGCGGGGTGCCGCTGTGGGTGCGGCTGTGGGGGCGGCTGTGGGGGCGGCAGCAACGGCGTCGGACTTCTTCGACACGGCGGGCGGGACTAAAAGGGTGACGGCGGAGGGCGCCGGGGTTGCGGGCGGCGCAACGGGAACAGCCGGCACCACCGCAGCGGCAGCCGGGGCGGGGGGCACGGCGTTGATGGGCTGGCCGCCGTACTCGGCGATGTCGGCCTCCAGGGTGCCGAGCATGGCTTCAGCATCTTCGACCATGCGTGCACTGTCGGCGGCGTAGCCCTTCACGAGCCACTGGGCGAGCGCGAATTCGGCGCTCAGCGCTGCCCGGCGCAGCAGGTGTGGGTCCGGGGTCTCATTGCGGGCGGCGGCGTAGGCCTGCATGACGGTGTCCACAAAATTGTGGTCGTCCACGGCCACGAGCCAGGCGAAATCATCCGCCGGGTCGCCCACGCGGAGGTCGGTCCAGCCAATGACGGCGCTGACCTGGTTGTCGTTGAGCAGGAGGTTGTCCTCGTGCAGGTCGCCGTGGACCACGCAGGGGTTGAAGCGCCACAAGGCCACATCCTCCATGGCGTGCTCCCAGCGGCGCAGCAGGGCCGACGGAATCTTGCCCGTCGTGGCGGCCTGGTCCAACTCATTCAGCTTGCGCTGGCGGAACTCATTGGCCGTGTAGCTGGGCAGGTCAAAGGTGGTGACCAGTTCCTGCGGCAGGTCGTGGATGGCGGCGATGGCGCGGCCGATCTCCAGGGCCAGGGCGGCATTGCCCGAAGCCAGGTCGTCAACGGAGGACGCCTTCCCGGCAATGTGCGAGTACACAAAAGTGGTCAGTTCACCCTTGCGGACGGTGCCCGCCACGGTGGGCAGCAGGAACGGCAGCTCGGCACGGATGGCAGGGGAAAACGCACGCAGGACCTGGCGCTCAGTTTCCAGCCGGGTGCTGGCTTCGGCATGCCGCGGCGCACGCACCCGCCACCGGCGATTTTCCGAATCGACCAGCAACGCTGAGCAGAAGTCCGCGGTGTCATCTGGTTCCGGGCCAAACGCTGTGACGTTGAGTCCGGGTACGGCGGCGCTGGCTATCGCGGCCAATTCAATGGCAGTCATTCTTCTCACCCCTCCACCGTAGAGCGCGAAAGCACCATCCCGGCGCCGTTGCGGCGGCGAGTCGCGAGAACTCCTGCCCGGTGGTGCTTCCCGAGACGAAAAAGCCGCGTGTTCGCGGGCCGTGTGCTGCCCGCCCGAAAGAAGCTCTGAATGTAAAAATCTGTTCCGGATGCGTACGGTAGAAACATGACCAAACCAAACCCCGCCCCCGAAGCTGCGCTCGACCGTCAATGTGAACAGCGCAGCGAACCGGGATACCTGGCAGCGGTGTTGGCTGATGAGAGCCACCGGGTGATGGTTTTTCACCGCGGCAAGGTGCTCCTGAAGGGGCCCGCAGTGGCTTGCCTGGCCCCGGAAGCGCTGCCGGTCATACCGCCGGCCACCACCATGGTTTACCTGGGCAAGACCCTTGACGGGCACCAGCTTCCCGCCAGCACCGACCTTGTGCTGTGGGTTTTGCCCCACGACGCCGGAGATCTCGCCTGGTTGCCCCAGGACGGCGAATTCGCGGGCTACCGCGACGTCGCGCAGGAACTCCCGGAGGCGGACACACAAATTTTTGTGCTGGCCCAGGCAGTCGCCAACTGGCACACCTCACACCCGTGCTGCCCCCGGTGCGGCAGCCCCACCGAGGTGCAGTCCTCCGGTTGGATGCGCCGGTGCCTGCAGGACGGTTCGGAACATTTCCCCCGCACGGATCCTGCCGCCATCGTCGCCATTGTGGGAGCCGATGAGCGGATCCTCCTGGCCAACAACTTTGCCTGGGACGAAAACAGGTACTCCACCGTGGCAGGTTTTGTCGAGGCCGGCGAGAGCGCCGAGCAGGCTGCCGTGCGGGAAATTTCCGAGGAGGTGGGCGTCCACCTGCACTCCGTTGAGTACGTGTCCTCCCAGGCTTGGCCGTTCCCGCGATCGCTCATGCTGGGGTTCATCGGCTACACACACGACACCGTGGCCACCCCGGACAACGTTGAAGTGCGGGCCGCCCGCTGGTTCAGCCGGGAAGAACTGCAGGCCGCCGTGCTCCGCGGCGACGCGCAAATCTCGCACCGGCTCTCCATCGCCCGCGACCTGATCGAGCAGTGGTACGGCGGCCGGATCCTTGAACCAGGTGAGCCGGCATGAGCTTTGATCCGCTGCATTCGGGCCTGCCGGTCATGGATGCTGGCACGGCCGAAGAGCGCATCCTGTCGGGCTTGGATGAGGAACAACGCACCGTGGCGACCACGCTGACCGGTCCGCTCTGTGTTTTGGCGGGGGCGGGCACGGGCAAGACACGTGCCATCACCCACCGCATCGCCTACGGCGTGCACACCGGTGTCTACAATCCCAACCGTTTGCTGGCCGTGACGTTCACAGCCCGGGCCGCAGCCGAGATGCGGACCCGGTTGCGCGACCTGGGCGTGGGCACTGTCCAGGCACGCACCTTCCACGCCGCAGCGTTGCGCCAGCTGCAGTATTTCTGGCCGCACGCCGTCGGAGGCCAACTCCCGGGCCTGCTGGAACACAAGGCCCAGATCATCGCGGAGGCTGCGCGGCGCCTGCGCCTGCCCACGGACCGGGCCGCCATCAGGGACCTGGCAGCGGAAATTGAGTGGGCCAAGGTGTCCATGCTGACTCCGGAAACCTATTTGTTGAAGGCGGTGGACAGGGGTGAGCCCGGCGGCCTGGACAAGGTGGCCGTGGGCCGCCTGTTCCAGGCCTATGAGGACGTCAAGGCCGACCGGAACTTGATTGACTTTGAGGACGTCCTGCTGATCACTGTGGGCATCCTGCAGGAGGATCCCCGGGTGGCCGCCACTGTGCGTGAGCAGTACCGGCACTTTGTGGTTGACGAATACCAGGACGTTTCCCCGCTCCAGCAACGCATGTTGGATTTGTGGCTGGGCGGGCGTGAGGAATTGTGTGTGGTGGGCGACGCCAGCCAGACCATTTACTCCTTCACCGGCGCCACACCGCGCCACCTGCTGGACTTCCCCAAGCGCTATCCGGACGCCAACATGGTCAAGCTGGTCCGCGACTACCGCTCCACGCCGCAGGTTGTGGGACTGGCCAACACCTTGCTGGCCAGCCGCCGAAGCGGCGGGATGAGCGCCGATGCGCTTTGGTCCAAACCGCTTGAACTGGTTGCCCAGCGTCCCGGCGGCCCGTCGCCGGAGTTCCTGGAATGCAGCGACGACGAAGCCGAGGCGGCTGCCGTTGCCGCCCGGATCAAGACCCTGATCGAGCACGGCACCAAGGCCAGTGAAATAGCGGTCCTGTTCAGAACCAACGGCCAATCGGAAGCGTACGAGCAGGCATTGTCGTCGGCCGGAGTCGGCTACCAGCTGCGTGGCGGGGAGCGCTTCTTCGCCCGGAAGGAAGTCCGGGACGCCCTGCTGCAACTGCGGGCTGCAACCCGTGCGGCCGAAGACGAACCGCTGGGGCAGCTGGTGCGGGATGTTCTCCAAAACCTGGGTTACCAGGCCGAAGCGCCCAAGACCGGCGGTGCGGTGCGCGAACGCTGGGAATCGCTGTCAGCAATTGTGGCGCTGGCGGATGAGCTGGTGGTTTCACGCAGCACCCCGGAGCACACTTTCACCCTGGTGGACTTCGTGGCGGAGTTGCAGGACCGGGCCTCCGCCCAGCATGCACCCACCGTCCAGGGCGTCACCCTGGCTTCCCTGCACTCCGCCAAGGGCCTGGAATGGGACGCCGTGTTCCTGGTGGGCCTCAGCGAGGGGCTCATGCCAATCTCGTTCGCGGACACACCTGAAACCGTCGATGAGGAACGCCGCCTGTTGTATGTGGGCATCACCCGTGCCCGGGAATTCCTGAATTTCTCCTGGTCCACGGCACGCACGCCCGGCGGCCGGGCAAACCGGAAACCCTCACGCTTCCTGGACGGGCTGCGGCCAAATTCCGTGGGCGGGGCGCCGACGGGGCCGCGCATGGCCACGACCCGAAAGTCCCGCAAGGCGGCAGGTCCGTCCACCTGCCGGGTGTGCGGGAAGATCCTGAACACCGGTGCCGAACGGAAAGTGGGACGCTGCGCCGACTGCCCGCCCGGCTACGACGAGGCCGTGTTTGAGCAATTGCGCCAGTGGCGCCTGAGCGAGGCGGCAACAGCGGAAGTTCCTGCCTTCGTGGTGTTCACGGATGCCACGTTGATGGCGATCGCCGAAGCAGCGCCGCAGGACCTGGACGCCCTGGCCGCCCTCCCCGGGGTGGGGCCGTCCAAGCTGGAACGCTACGGCGAAGCCGTGTTGGAGATTGTGGCGAACGGCTGAAGCTGCCATTGGCAGCCGCAGCCCGGGTCGGTTTCGAACTCCTGCCGGGTCCACCAGCCATTGTCCTGGTGGAAGGTCAGCACGGACGACCACGAACTGGGCCGGTTGACGGCGTCCAGAAACAGCAGGACCTGGGTGGCTGCCGTGCCCGCGAGGGCCACGGCCAGGGCCGCGCTTTCCAGATGCTCGCCACGGGGCTTGCGGCCTGCCGGCCGGGCAGCCTTGGCAGCCAACTGGGCTGATACCTCCAGCCACTCCGGGTCCACGGTGGCACGGTGCCTGTCGACGCACTCCGCACACGCGGTTTCCCCCGGCACCACCAGCGGCCCGACAGTGCCGTCCTGTTCACGCACCAGGACGAACAGGTGCGGTCTGCCGGCCGCATGGAACCTGGCGGCGGTGGAGGTGGCAGCCGTGTCATGGCCCACCATGACGGCCAGGTCAAGGCTGGCCAGGCTGGGATTGCCCGTCCCGCCGTCGTGCAAAATGTGGGCCTGCACCGCCGGATCAATGCGCAGCAGGTGGCGGCGCACCGCCACCGACCTGGTCAGGCCAATGTCGCTGAGTTCAAACGCGCCGGGGCTGACATCGCTGGCGGCAACGGGGCGGTCGTCCTCCAGCAGGATGGTGCCCAAACCGGCGCTGGCCAGCACGGTTGCCAGCACCGCGCCCGTGCGCCCCAGGCCCACCAGGTGCAGCACGGCGCGCTGCCTGCGCGCCATGAAATCCCTGCAGGGTTCCTGATACAGGCCCAGCAGCGCCGAGCGTTCCGGGTGCAGCCGTTCATCACGAAATCCCTGGCTGCGCAATTCCACATCGGTGAACAGGAATCCCTTCAACTTGGTGCAAATATCCTGGGCCCTGGACCGCGCCACGCCCAGCTGTGCTGCACGTTCCATGACCCTTCGATCAGGGATGCCCTGGTGCAGCGCCTCAACGAAAATCTTCTCTTGTTCCTGCAGCCCGGTCAGGATGAAACCGCCGGCGCCCATGCCGACCTGGATGCTGTCACTGCCGCGGCGAACCATGCGCAGCCCCGGATTTATGGTTGCCATGACGGCTGCCTCCCACCATGATGTGACATCTAACTTGGGGAAAATTCACTGCTCTGATCATGGCACGGTGAGCGGATTCCCGCACGAAGTTATCCACAGGGAGAGGTTGTCCACAAAATGCCGTTTCGGGTGCACGGAAAGTCTTCCCTGGCGGTAACGTCGAGGCATGGCAGCATCACCAGCACCGCGCAGGCACGTGGACAACGGATCCCCAGGTCCCTTGGGGGATTCGTTCTCCGCGCATCGAATGAGCAATGGGGACCCCGTTGTGGTCCGCCGCACCGCACGGCGCAAATCCGGACTAAGCGCCTTTTGGGAGGCCGGACAGGCGGTCGTTGCCGTTCCTGCCAAGCTCACCCTGGAGGATGAGCAGTACTGGATACCGCACATGGTGGAGAAGCTGGAAAAAAGCCAACGCAACCGGCAATTCCACACGGCCGCCAGCGACGAAGCCCTCATGCAGCGGAGCCTTGAACTGAGCAGTAAGTACCTCGGTTCCCGCGCGGTCCCCGCATCCGTGCGGTGGGTCGACAACCAAAACGGCCGCTGGGGCTCTGCGACGCCGGCGAGTCAAGCCATTCGAATTTCCCACCATGTCCAAGGCATGCCGCAATGGGTCGTGGACTATGTGCTGCTCCACGAGCTGGCGCACTTGATCCACCCCAACCACAGCACCGCCTTTTGGGCCGAGCTGGCCTGCTATCCGGAACTTGAGAGGGCCAAGGCGTTCCTGGCCGGGGCGTCATTTGCTGCCGCCCGCAACATCACCGGCATCGACCAGGACGACGACGTCCTGGAATAGGACCTTGTGCATGCCGGGCCGGACCCCTCGAGGCTCAGGCTCAAAGTCGGGGCTCACCGCTTAAAGAAGTGGCGGCCGGTGGCCCGGCACTGTTGCAAACAACAATGCCAAACCACCGGCCGCCAGGGCTGCCCTGAACCAGGGAGGGCTGAAGCTACTTCGTGTCGCCGCTTCCGTCGCCTGAACCCGCGGGGCCTTCGGGACTGGAGCCGGCGGGGCCTTCGGGCCCGCCGTCCTTGGAGCCGGAGTCCGGTTCCGGGGTGTCGAAGCCGCCGTCAAGCAGCTTGGCCAGCGCCGCATCGACGTCTGACTCGGAGGCAGCCTCGGCCGAGCGGCGTGCGCTGAAGCCTGCGGCGTCGTCCAAATCGGCGGCGG
This sequence comes from Actinomycetales bacterium, assembly GCA_038243775.1. Classification (GTDB taxonomy): domain Bacteria; phylum Actinomycetota; class Actinomycetes; order Actinomycetales; family Micrococcaceae; genus Specibacter. The sequence continues at coordinate 22,721 of JBBSQT010000004.1, forward strand.
TGGGCAACAGGTCCGGATGGGCCCAGATGGCGTCGCGCCCGGAAATGCCGCGCTGCTCCTTCAATGAGGACCATAGGGCAGCCGCTTCACGGAGCCGGCGCGGACGCAGTTCCAGGCCCACGAGGGAGCCGAAGGCATGCTCGGCCGGCCCGCCGGTGGCACGCCGGCGTCGGATGGTTTCACGGATGGCGCCGGCCGAGGGCAGGTTCGATGCTGCTTCAAAGGTCACTTCATCAACCCAGCCTTCAACAAGTGCCAAGGCGGTTTCCAGCTTTTCCAGGGCCGCATCCTGCTCGGGCGTGCGCGCAGGCATGAAGACGCCTTCGGAGAGGGCGGCCTGCATGGACTCGGGGTTGGCCGGGTCAATGTTCTGGGCCAGGTCCTCGATCCGTGACATGTCGATGTGGATGCCGCGGGCGTAGGACTCGATGGCGCCGAGCAAATGCCCTCGCAGCCAGGGAACCTGCACAAAGAGACGGGCGTGGGCGGCCTCGCGCAGGGCCAGGAACAAGCGGATTTCCTGCTCCGGCACCTCAAGTCCCTCGCCGAAGGCCTTGATGTTTGCCGGCAGCAGTGCCATTTGCAGGTCTGCCAGCGGGATGCCAATGTCGGTGGACCCAACCACTTCCTTGGCCAGGGCGCCCACCGCCGCTCCCAGCTGCAAGCCGAACAGGGCCCCGCCCATGTTCTGCATCATGGAGGCGGCGCCGCCCATCATGGACTTAATTTCTTCCGGCAGCTGCTCATTCATGGCCTGGGAGATGGCGAAGGCGATGGAGTTGGCGACGGGTTCGGTCAGCCGCTGCCAGGTGCCCAGGGTTTCCTCAACCCACTCGGCGCGTGACCAGGCGCGGCCAATGATGCCGGTAGGGGCGAGTTCGGTCAGCGGGTCAAGCCACATTTCGGCCAGGCGCAGGGCTTCATCCACATCTTTTTGCTGGGCCGGTGTTACGGACGGGTCGTCACCTGCCGCCGCCTTGCGCGCGGCGTCCCGGGCAAGATCCCAATTGACGGGC
>JBBSQT010000005.1:0-23229 GCA_038243775.1 Actinomycetales bacterium
CCGGTGCGGCGACGGGGGAAAGCGCGTTGTATTGCGCCACGAGCTTTTCCGTGAGTTTTTCAAACGCGGCACGGTCCTCATCGCTCCACCAGTTGCGCAGTGCCCCGGTGCCGTCAAATTGGGAGCCCTGGTCGTCGAAGCCGTGGCCGATCTCATGCCCGATCACGGCGCCGATGCCACCGTAGTTGGCGGCGTCGTCGGCCTCCGCATCGAAGAACGGGGGCTGCAGGATGGCGGCCGGGAACACCACCTCGTTCATGGTGGGGTTGTAGTAGGCGTTGACGGTTTGCGGGCTCATCAGCCATTCGTCACGGTCAATCGGGGCCCCGATCTTGGCCAGCTGGCGGGCCAGCTCAAAAGCGTTGCTGCGCTCGATGTTGCCCAGCAGGTCCCCGGCAACAATGTCCAGGGCGGAGTAGTCCCGCCACTTGGCGGGATAGCCGATCTTTGGCGTGAACGCGGCAAGTTTCTCCAGCGCTTTTTCCTTGGTGGCGGCGCCCATCCAGTCCAGTTCGGTAATGCTGATCCGGTAGGCCTCGATCAGCCGGGCCACGAGGGCCTCCATGTGGGCCTTGTGGGATTCGGGGAAGTGTTCGGCCACGTAGAGCTGGCCCACGGCTTCACCCAAAACACCTTCCACCAAACCCACGCCGCGCTTCCAGCGGTCCCGGATGGCGGGGGTTCCGCTGAGCGTGGTTCCGTAGAAGGCAAAGTTTGCGTCGACGAACTCCTTGGACAGGTAGCCGGCCAGGCCCGAAATGGTGCGCATGGACAGCCAGGCCTGCCAGTCTTCCAAGCGCTCCGGAACCAGCAGGGCCGCCTGCCCCGAGAAGAAGTCCGGCGTGGCCACGACAAGTTCGGCGCTCTGGGGACCGCTCACGCCCAAGGACTCGAGCCAGCTGCCCACGGCAGGAAGCAGTTCCTCCGCCCCGGCACGGTCCATGAGGTTGTACGTCTTTTGCGGGTCGCGCAGCGAGACCTTGTCCAGGTGGGTGGCGGCGATGGCGGTCTCCAACGCCATGATGCGCGGCGCCTTCCCCGCAGCGTCGGCAACGCCGGCCAGCCCCAACATGGTCTGGACATGCGCCACATAGGCCGTGCGGACCGATTCGAACTTTTCTTCACGGTAGTACGACTCATCCGGCAGGCCCAGCCCGGCCTGGAAAAGGTGCAGCAGGGCGCGGTCCGGGTTCCCGGCGTCGTTGTTCACATAGGCGCCGAACAGGGTGCTGCCGCCCTGGCGGTCCAGTTCACCCATGAGGCGGACCAGTGCGTCGATCGAATCGGCGGCGGCGATGGCAGCGAGCTTGCCGGCCAGCGGGGCCGCACCGGCTGCCTCAATGGCGTCTTCATCCATGAAGCCGGCGTAGAGGGCGCCGATCTTCGCAGACAGGTCGTCCGCGGTTGCGGCGTGGTCCAGTGCCTTGGCGCCGGCGCGTTCAATGATTTCCCGGACCGCAGCTTCGGAGTCATCGCGCAAGGTGATGAAGGATCCTGTCACGGCCCGATCCTCGGGAATCACCTCCGCCGCCAACCAGCCGCCGTTGACATGGTCAAACAAGTCATCCTGGGGGCGGGTGTTTGAATCAATATGGGCGAGATTGATACCGGAATGGCTCAAGTGGATCGCTTCCCCTTCATGGGTCCGAGGTGGTTTGCTGCTGGGCTCGATCTCACCATGGCGAGATCGTTCACCATCATCCTACGTGCCGTGTTAGGGTAAAAATATGCGCACTGGAATGCTTCTTCTTAGCTGCCGCGGCGAGGCCTAGGACCTGCTCAAATGTTGGACAAGGACCCTGGCCACCCTCGCTGCGGTGTTCGTGTTGCCCGGCCGACCTCCCATTCGTTGAACATAAAGTAAGGTCACCCCCATGCGAAATGCGCAAAAACCCTCCGGCATGCCCGTCGAGCGTTACATCCCGTTTCAGGACCAGATCTCCGTGAACCTGCCGGACCGCACCTGGCCGGACAAGACCATCACGAAGGCTCCCCGCTGGTGTGCAGTTGACCTCCGTGACGGCAACCAGGCGCTGATCGACCCCATGAGCCCCGGGCGCAAGATGAAGATGTTCCAGCTGCTGGTCAAGATGGGCTTCAAGGAGATTGAGGTGGGATTCCCCTCCGCCTCGCAGACCGACTTCGACTTTGTCCGCCAGCTCATCGAGGGCGGCCACATCCCCGATGACGTCACCATCCAGGTCCTGACCCAGGCACGCGAGCACCTGATCGAGCGGACCTACGAGTCACTGATCGGCGCCAGGCAGGCGATCGTGCACCTGTACAACTCCACCTCGGTGCTCCAGCGACGGGTTGTTTTCAACCAGGACGAAGACGGCATCCTGGACATCGCCCTGCAGGGCGCACGCCTGTGCAAGAAGCACGAGGAAACCCTGGCCGACACGCACATCACCTACGAGTACTCACCCGAGTCATTCACGGGCACCGAACCCGAATACGCGCTCCGCGTATGCAACGCCATCGCTGACATCTTCGAGGCTTCCGCCGACAACCAGGTCATCATCAACCTGCCCGCCACGGTGGAAATGGCCACCCCCAACGTTTATGCAGACTCCATTGAGTGGATGAGCCGCAACCTGCACCCTCGGGAGGGCATTGTGCTCTCCCTGCACCCGCACAACGACCGGGGCACCGGCGTTGCTGCCGCCGAGCTGGGCTACCTGGCCGGTGCGGACCGCATCGAGGGCTGCCTGTTCGGCAACGGTGAGCGCACCGGCAACGTGGACCTGGTCACCCTGGGCCTGAACATGTTCACCCAGGGCATTGACCCCATGATTGACTTCTCCGACATCGATGAAGTCCGCCGCACCGTGGAGTACTGCAACCAGCTGCCGGTCCCCGAGCGTTCCCCCTACGGTGGCGACCTCGTGTTCACTGCCTTCTCGGGCTCCCACCAGGACGCCATCAAGAAGGGATTCGAGGCCATGGAGGCGGACGCCGCCGCAGCAGGCGTCGCCGTCGACGCCCACACCTGGGCCGTCCCCTACCTGCCTGTTGACCCCAAGGACCTGGGCCGCAGCTATGAGGCTGTCATCCGCGTCAACTCCCAGTCCGGCAAGGGCGGCGTGGCATACCTGCTCAAGAATGAGCACAGCCTGGACCTGCCGCGCCGGGCACAAATTGAATTCTCCGGTGTCATCCAGCAGCGCACCGACGCAGAGGGTGGCGAGGTCAGCGCCGCCGAGCTCTGGAGCATCTTCAAGGATGAGTACCTGCCGGCTGAGGATTCGGGCGGGCAGTGGGGCCGCTACCGTGTGGGTGCGTTCACCACCTCCACGGACGACGACGGCGAGCTGACCCTGACTGCCAAGGTGATGATCGACGGCGTGGCCCACACCCGCACGGGGAACGGCAACGGTCCGATCGCTGCCCTGCTGGCAATCCTGGCGGAAGACGGTGTGGACGTCCGGGTGCTGGACTACTCCGAGCACGCCTTGAGCGAGGGCGGGGACGCCCGTGCTGCCGCCTTCGTCGAATGCGCCGTGGGGGAGCGCGTGCTGTGGGGCGTGGGCATCGATGCCAACACCTCGACGTCGTCGCTGAAGGCCGTCATCTCGGCCGTCAACCGGGCCATCCGGGACTCGCAGACAACGCTCTAGTGTTCCGTGTGGGCAAGCAACCGGTGTGCCAGAGCGCGCCGCGGTGCCAAGGGTGGGAGAATGGGAGGGTGTCCAATCAATCGTTTGCCGCCCGCACCTACCGGGATGATGCAGTGGTGCTGCGCACCCACAAGCTGGGTGAAGCAGACCGGATCATCACGTTGTTGACCCGCCACCACGGCCAGCTGCGTGCGGTGGCCAAGGGCGTCCGGCGCACCAACAGCAAATTTGGGGCCCGGCTGGAACCCTTCATGGTGGCGGACCTGCAGCTCGTCAAGGGCCGCTCCCTTGACATCGTGACCCAGGCCGTGGCCCGTGCCAGCTATGGGGACGCGATTGCCGCCAACTATGACCGCTATGTCGTCGCCGCGGCGATGACCGAGACCGCCGAACGGCTCACCGACGTTGACGGTGAAACCTCAACATCGCACTACCTGTTGCTGGTGGGTGCCCTGGCTGCGCTGAGCCGGGGCACCCACGCTCCGGAGCTGATTCTTGATTCGTACCTCCTGCGGGCCGTGTCCATCGCGGGATGGGCACCGAGCTTCACCGACTGTGCACGGTGTGGGCAACCCGGACCGCACGGGGCGTTCAGCGCGGCGCTGGGCGGAGCCCTTTGCCACGACTGCCGGCCGCCGGGCTCACCGGCCCCCGCTCCGGAAACCATGGCCCTGCTGGGCCAGCTGCTCAGCGGCGACTGGAGCGGCGCCGACACCTCGGCGGCCCTCCACCGGCGGGAAGCTGCCGGGCTGGTGGCAGGATATGTGCAATGGCATTTGGAACGCACCGTGCGTTCGCTGAAACTTGTGGAGCGTGGTTAGAAGAGCATGGCCGTAAAACGTAGCAGCCGCAGCAAGGCCAAGCCGCCCGTCGTGGCACCCTGGCCGCACCCCTCCGGGAAGCAGGTTCCCCCGATCCCGGCGGAGCTGGTCCCGGAACACGTTGCCATTGTCATGGATGGCAACGGCCGGTGGGCCAATGAGCGTGGACTGCCGCGGATCGAGGGGCACAAGGCCGGCGAGCCGGCGCTCCTGGACGTCATGGCCGGCGCCATTGAGATGGGCATCAAGTACGTTAGCGTCTATGCCTTCTCCACGGAGAACTGGAAGCGCTCACCCGAAGAAGTGCGCTTTCTCATGGGATTTAACAAAGATGTATTAAGACGCCAGCGCGACCAGCTCGACGCGTGGGGCGTGCGCATCCGCTGGGCCGGTCGGCGGCCCAGGTTGTGGGGCTCGGTCATTCGCGAGCTGGAGGAAGCGCAGGAGCACACCAGGGACAACGACGTCATTACGTTGACCATGTGTGTTAATTACGGGGGGCGGGCGGAGATCGCCGACGCCGTTGCCGCCCTTGCCGCCGACGTTGCGGCCGGGCGCCTTAATCCGAAGTCGGTCACGGAGAAAACCGTGCAGAAGTACATGTACCTGCCGGACGTTCCGGATGTCGATTTGTTCCTGCGTTCCAGCGGCGAGCAGCGGCTCTCCAACTTCATGCTCTGGCAGTCGGCCTATGCCGAGTTCGTTTTCATGAACACGATGTGGCCCGACGTCGACCGGCGCACCCTGTGGGCGGCCGTGGACGAATACGCACGGCGCGACAGGCGCTACGGGGGTGCCGTGGATGCGGCAGGGGTTTAACCGCAGGTCGCTAACAGCAGGTGTTTCCCGGCAGGAAGCACCCGCCTTCAGAGGTTCCGGCACGGCTGTACTTGATCGCCTTAAGTTAATGCGCTTGTATTAAAACATCCGGGGTTGAATCCCGGCGTTGACCACCCCTTCCGTTTCCACGTAGCCGCCCAGCCACCGGCCCATCCTTGCGTAGCACTCGGCCCGGACCGGCTCACGGGACAGGAACACCTCGTGGAGGGCGCCGTCGATGCGTTCCAGGCTCACGCTGTTGCCCAGGGACAGCGTCCGCAGCGCCAGTGATCGCACGTCCAGGACCACGTCGGCGCGCAGCATGGCATCGCTCCACACAGGACCCAGCATGCTCTTGGCGGACAGCAGCACCAGAACCGGCATGGGCAGTTTCAGTCCGGTGGCCACTTCCTGTTGGGCGGCAAGAATCGCCTTCATCCAGCCTGCCCGGACGGGAAATGCCTGGGGCGGCCGCAGCGACTTGTCCACCGGCCATTCCCCGTAGGCGTCCTGGCTGATGCCCCGCCAATAAAAGGAACGCTCCGGCACGCGCATGCGCATCAAGGGCCGCAGGTCCGCCAGCTGGACCAGTGGAGTGGCGGCACGCCTGATCGCGGCTCCGCCCTGGATTTCAAGCCAGGGGCTGTTGAGAATCAAGTGGCTGACGAGCCCGGGATGGTGGTGCGCCCACAGGGTGGCAATGAGTCCTCCCGTGGAATGCCCCATCAAGATGAGCGGTGCCGGAACGTGCGGATCAGCCGGCGGCTGCCCTGCCGCCGCCCCCGTCCGTGCCGCCGCCCCCGTCCGTGCCGCTGCCCCCGTCCGTGCCGCTGCCCCCGTCCGTGCCACTGTCCCTGAACGTTCATCAGTGATGATGGCGTGCGCGGCCAGGATCTCGGCGTCGTAGTCGGCAAGGTCCGCCACGTAGCCGCCCAGCTCCAAAGAGGTGAGGCTGCGTCCGTGGTTGTGCAGGTCGATCGCATAAAAGGAGTATCCGCGGCGGGTGAAATACTCGGCCAGCCCGGTGTTGTAGAAGTAGTCGCTCCAACCGTGGATGAACAGCACCGCGGGACGTGTTCCGGCAGCGGCGCCGGAGGTGGCAGCCGGGGCAGGCCCCACGGGCCGGTGCCGCACCAGCGTGGCACGGTAATGCGTCGCGGCTGCACCGGCAGGGCCGGACCCGTTGCGCGAAGCGCCGCCTTGCCGGCCGGGCGCGCTGCCTGCCGTCCCACCCCTGCCCCTGTGCGGCACCACAACCGATGTGGACTGGTAGTCCGGGCCCAGAATGTCCGAGCCCCACACGGTCCCGAGCAGGCTCATGCGCCGCTGGCTGCTGCGGCATGGCGGCCGGCAACCCTGCCGGAAAACAGGCAGCCGCCCAGAAACGTCCCTTCCAGGGACCTGTATCCGTGCATGCCGCCGCCGCCGAATCCGGCAGCCTCGCCCGCGGCGTAGAGTCCGCCAATCGGTGCGCCGTCGGCTCCGAGCACACGGGAGTGCAGGTCTGTGGCCAGCCCGCCCAGGCTCTTCCGTGTCAGGGTGTTCAGCCGCACGGCAAACAACGGTCCGTGCTCCGGTGCCAGCATGGGATGCGGCGGCACGACCCGCATGAGCTTGTCCGTGGCGAAGCGCCGGGCTTCCCGAATGGCGTTGAGCTGGGTGTCCTTGCCCAAGCCGCTGGCCACCTGCCTGTCCCTCGCCTCCAACGTCTGCTGCAGGCGGGCCGGGTCCACCAGCTCCGAACCCGTCAGGGCGTTCATTTTCCCCGCCAGTTCCGGCGCCGTCGCCGACTGCAGGAAGTCCACGCCCCGGTCGATGAAGTTCTGGATGGGCCCCGGTGCGCCGGGAAGTGCGCGCTTGGCCAGCAGCTTCATGTCCCTGCCGGTCAGGTCCGGGTTTTGCTCCGAGCCGGAGAGCGCAAATTCCTTCTCAATGATGGTCTTGTTCAGGATGAACCAGGAGTGGTCGTGCCCCGTGGTCTCCAGGTGGCGCAGCGTGCCGAGCGAGTCAAAACCGGGAAACAACGGAATCGGGAGCCGTTTCCCGGTCGCATCAAGCCAGAGTGGCGACGGGCCGGACAGGATGCGGATGCCGTGGTGGGGCCAGACCGGGTCCGGATTGTGCACCCCTTCCGGATAGTGCCACATGCGGTCGGAGTTGACCAGGGAACCGCCCGCACGGGCCACGGCCTGCTGGAACTGCCCATCCACCGAGGCCGGCACGCCCGTGAGCAGGTAGCCGGGTCCGTTTCCGTTGGGCCATTGCTCACGCACCAGGGGACGGTTCCCGCCAATGCCGCCCGTGGTCACCACCACGGCCCCTGCGCCCACGCTGAATTCGCCCGTCACCGTGCGGCTGCTTGCCTCGCCACGCCCGACGGCGGATTCCTCCAGCACCTGCCCGCGCACCCCGGTGACGTCTGCGCCGTCGAACACCAGCCCGGTGGCACGGTGCCGGAGGGCGAGGCGCACCTTGCCGGCGGCCACGCCCTCCATGACCTTGGCCAGGAAGGGGGCAACTATGCCGGGGCCGGTGCCCCACACCACGTGGAAGCGGGGGACTGAGTTGCCGTGCCCCTGCGCGTCGTAGCCGCCGCGTTCGGCCCACTGCACGAGCGGGAAGATCCGCACGCCCAGGGAGTGGAGCCAGGCCCGTTTCTCGCCGGCGGCAAAATTAACGTAGGCCTCGGCCCACTGGCGGGGGAGTCCGTCCCCGGGGCGGTCAAAACCGGCCGAACCCATCCAGTCGCCCAGGGCCAGTTCAACGGAGTCCTTCACGCCGAGCCGGCGCTGCTCGGGCGTGTCAACCAGGAACAGTCCGCCAAAGGACCAGTGTGCCTGCCCGCCCAGCGAGGCTTCAGGTTCCTGGTCCAAAATCAGTACGCTGCGTCCGGCGTTGTACGCCTCCGCCGCGCTCACGAGCCCGGAGAGCCCCGCCCCGACGACCACGACGTCCGCGTGCTGCCCTGCCAGGGCCCCATTGCTGTCCATGTGGCCATGCTAATGCCTGTTGCTTTGTGGGCAACACCGCCACGGATCCGCGCACCGCGTTTTGCAGTTGCGCCGCCGAACCTGAAAACTAGGGGTATGCGAATATATCCCACAGTTTTCCGGCTCTGCTTTTCCTGGATGGACGCAGAGAAGGCACACCGGATCGGCTTCTCCATGATCAAGGCGATCCATGCCGCGGGAGGCGGTGCCCTGCTGCGTCGCATGTTCACCCCGCCCGCATCCCTGCAGACTGAAGCCCTGGGACTTTCCTTCCCCACCCCGTTTGGCCTGGCCGCCGGTTTCGACAAGGAAGGCAAGGGCATCAACGCCCTCGCCAATCTCGGCTTCGGCCACGTGGAAGTTGGCACCATCACCGGCCAGGCCCAGGACGGCAACCCGGCGCCGCGCCTGTTCCGGCTCGTGGAGGACCGCGCCGTGATCAACCGGATGGGCTTCAACAACGACGGCGCCGCCGCCGTGGCACCCCGCCTCAGGCACGCGCTGGCCGGCTTGGCCAAAACGTATCCCGGCGTGCGTCCCATTGTTGGCGTCAACATCGGCAAGACCAAGGCCGTGGAGCTTGAAGAGGCCCTCGATGACTACCTCATCAGCGCCCGCACCCTCGCGCCGTCGGCCGACTACCTGGTGGTCAACGTCAGCTCACCGAACACCCCGGGCCTGCGCCTGCTGCAGGACGTCGAAACGCTGCGCCCCCTGCTGACAGGTGTGCGCGGGGCTGCCGACGCCTCGGCCGGACGCCATGTGCCGCTGCTGGTGAAGATCGCACCCGACCTGGCCGACGAGGACGTGGCCGGTGTTGCCGCCCTCGCGCTGGAACTGAACCTCGACGGGATCATTTGCACCAACACCACCATCAGCCGCGACGGCTTGAAGAGCGACGGTGCTGCCGTGGCCGAGAAGGGTGCCGGCGGACTGTCCGGTGCGCCTTTGAAGGCCCGCTCCTTCGACGTGCTCCGAGTGCTGAAGTCCATCGTGGGGGACCGGCTGGCCCTGATCTCCGTGGGCGGGGTGGAGACCGGTGCCGAGGTCCAGGAACGCCTCGACGCCGGCGCCACCCTGGTCCAGGGCTACACGGGCTTCCTGTACGAAGGCCCGTTCTGGGCGGCCCGCATCAACAAGGAGCTGGCGGCCCTGCGCAAGTAGCAGGGCCGCCACGCGCCCACGTAGTCGGCTACGCCACGCGCCCACGCAGCCGGCTACGCCACGCGCGTGGGCGGGCTGACGGTCTTGGCCGGGTCGTTGACAATGCTCGGTGCCAGGGCCGTGTCAATGGCGTTCATGAGCTCGGCCGGGATCTTCACGCCGGAGGCCTTGACGTTCTCGGCCACCTGTTCGGGGCGTGAGGCGCCCACGAGGGCGGTGGCAACGTTCTCGTTGGCCAGCACCCAGGCGATGGCCAGCTGCGCCATGGTGAGTCCGAGCTCATCGGCAATGGGACGCAGTTTCTGCACGTTGGTGAGAATGTCGTCGTCGAGGTAGGCCTTGATCGTGTTGGCGCCGCCGTGCTCGTCGGTGGCGCGCGAGCCTGCAGGCAGCGGGGCGCCGGGAAGGTACTTTCCGCTCAGGACGCCCTGCGCCATGGGCGACCACACAACCTGTGACATGCCCAGTTCCTTGGCGGCCGGGATGACCTCGGGCTCAATGACGCGCCACAGCGCCGAATACTGCGGCTGGTTGGAGACGAGGGCGAACCCGGCTTCCCGGGCCAGGCGCTGGCCCTCGCGCAGCTGCTGCGCAGTCCATTCCGACACGCCAATGTACAGGGCCTTGCCCGCGCGCACGACGTCGCCGAAGGCGGCAATGGTTTCCTCCAGCGGAGTGTCGTAGTCGTAGCGGTGCGCCTGGTACAGGTCCACATAGTCCATGTCGAGCCGGCGCAGGGAGTTGTTGATGCCCTCCATGATGTGCTTGCGGGACAGGCCGGTGTCGTTCGGTCCCTTGGGGCCAACGGGCCAGTAGACCTTCGTGAAGATTTCCAGTGACTCGCGGCGTTCGGCGGCGAGGGCGGCGCCCAGGACTTCTTCGGCCGCCCCGTTGGCGTAGGCGTCGGCCGTGTCGAAGGTGGTGATGCCGGCGTCGAGGGCGGCGCGCACGCAGGCCGTGGCGACGTCGTTCTCCACCTGCGAGCCGTGGGTCAGCCAGTTGCCGTAGGTGATTTCAGTGATTTTCAGGCCCGATCGGCCCAGGTGGCGATATTCCATACCCCCAGCCTAACCATTCACACTGCAGCCGGGCCACCCTTAAAGCCCGGCCACCCTAGGTACGGCCACCCCAAAAGTCCGGCCACCTTAAAGCCCGACGCCGGCCGCTTCCTGGCGGAAGGGGCCGGCGTGTTGCGCTGTGGACTGGCTTGGGGGCGAAATTCGTCAGGAAGGCCATTCCCCACGGGCTACGGCGGGCTTGGGCAGGCGCAGCCGGCGGAACTGCATGGAACGCATGCAGGCGTACCAAACAACTCCGGAGTCAATGGCATGGAACTTCGCGACGAGCGCCCTCTTCAACTTGCGGGACATGAGCCAGACATCCACCGCCACACCGGCCACCATGACCCAGAACAGACCGAAGATGACCAGCTGGGAGTCGTTGGTGGTGCCGTCGGCGTTGCGTGTTGGAACAATGACTGTCAGCAGCACAATGGCCAGGGCGGCGAACATGACAAATTCGCCAAGGCTGAAGCGGGCATCGACGTAGTCGCGGGCAAAGCGCTTCTGCGGACCCTTGTCACGGATCGGCAGGAACCGCTCCTCACCCGTGTCGAGGGCACGTCGCATGCGGGCCTGCTCTTCACGGCGGGCGTCGCGGGCGGCCACCTTGGCGGCTGCCCTGTCGTTGGGCACCAGGGGACGCTTGCGCGCATCCTCCTGTGCCTTCCGGGAAGGGGTGGGCACGCCCTTGGCAGATTGCGGGTTCTTGAACCGGGCATTCTGATCATCGCTGACAGGCATTGCCTGAGGGTCGGGGTCTTGGTCTTTCTTTCGTCCAAACACCCATATAGGATACCCCGATCCGGGGGGATCCCTGACCGCAGCCGCCATGCCGGGAGGTAGTCTGGGGAACATGACCCAAAATGAAGCAGCACGCCACCGGCTTGCACCCGGATTGATCGCCAAACTGCCCGTTGCTGCGCTGCGGCACACCATCGCCGAGAACTTCGATGCCACCGTGGCCGAGCTCGTTGATCTCGTCGCCATCCCCGGCATCGCCTGGGACGCGTTCGACGCCGCACAGCTGGAGCGCAGCGCCGAGGCCGTGGCCGGGTTGCTTCGGGACACGGGGTTGGACGACGTGCAGATCCTGCGCGTTCCCAAGGATGACGGCACCCCGGGCGGGCCGGCCGTCGTCGCACGTAAAACGGCGGCACCGGGCCAGCCCACCGTTGTCCTCTATGCCCACCACGACGTGCAGCCTCCCGGCGACGAAGGGCTGTGGGAGAGCAGCCCCTTCACGGCGCGGGAACACAATGGCCGTTTGTACGGGCGTGGCGCGGCCGATGACAAGGCCGGCATCATGGCGCACATAGCAGCCTTCCGTGCGCTGGCCCAGGTGCTCGGCGACGAGTTCGGTGTGGGCGTGACGTTCTTCATTGAGGGCGAGGAGGAGGCGGGTTCGCCCACCTTTGCCACCTTCCTGCGCGAACACCACGATTTGCTGGCCGGAGACGTGATTGTTGTGGCGGACTCCGCGAACTGGCAGGTGGGCATCCCGGCCCTGACCACCAGCCTGCGGGGACTCGTTGACGGAACGGTCGAGGTGCGGGTCAGCGCCCACGCCGTCCATTCGGGCATGTTCGGCGGTCCTTTGCTGGATGCGCCCACACTCCTGGCACGTCTCATCGCCACCTTCCACGACGACCGGGGCGCCGTCGCCATCGAGGGTCTCCTGCGCTCCGACAATGCGGCCCTGGACTACCCTGAGGAGCTCTTCCGTGCCGATGCCGGCGTGCTGGACGGCGTGCAACTGGCCGGGCGCGGAAGCCTTGCCTCCCGCCTGTGGACCCAGCCGGCCTTGTCGGTCATTGGCATGGACATCACCAGCGTGGAGATGAGCTCGAACACGCTGATCCCCATGGCTCGGGCCAAGGTCAGCCTCCGCATCGCGCCGGGCCAGGAGCCGGCGGCGGCCATGGCGGCCCTGGAGGCGCACATCGTGGCCAACGCACCCTTTGGTGCGCAGGTTTCCTTCACCCCCGGCGAGGGCGGCCAGCCATTCGCCACCGACACGTCCGCACCGGCCGCCCAGGCGGCACTGTGGGCCATGGGGGAGTCGTGGGGGGCGGCGGCTGTCGAGACGGGCATGGGCGGGTCCATCCCGTTCATTGCCGACCTGAAGGTCAGCTTCCCGGACGCCCAAATCCTGGTCACAGGCGTCGAAGACCCGGATTCCCGGGCACACAGCGCCAACGAATCCCTGCACCTTGGCGAATTTGAAAGGGCCATTTTGTCCCAGGCGCTGATGCTGGCGGCCATCAACGCAGGGGCGCTGGGGGAACAACAACCCTAAAGGCGCTGTTGTCACTAGTTAGCGCCTGTGCCGGGCTCGACGTAGCATGTAGTAGTACCACCCTCACGTAAGGAAATGCCATGACCGCAAATGTCAAAGAAGATTCTTCAGCTTCCGTTGTTCCAACGGAATTGCCTACCCACGGTGTGCTCATCAGTGATGTGGCAGCCGGCAAGGTGCGCAGCCTGCTTGAACAAGAAGGCCGCACCGACCTGCGCTTGCGCGTGGCCGTGCAGCCCGGGGGATGTTCAGGGCTGATTTACCAGCTGTACTTCGATGAGCGCATGCTCGACGGCGACGCAGTTCGTGAATTTGACGGCGTGGAAGTTGTCATTGACAAGATGAGCGTGCCGTACCTCGACGGTGCCAGCATTGATTTCGAAGACACCATCTCCAAGCAGGGTTTCACCATTGACAACCCGAACGCAGGCAGCTCCTGCGCCTGCGGCGATTCGTTCCACTAACCAGAGAATTCAACCCGCTGCAGGGCTTCCCCAAAAAAGTTTTTTCGGACATTCGACGCACGGAGGGTTTAGTGCGCTTTTTTCCCGTCATAGCGGTAAGCTCTACACCGAGTAGTAAAACCCATTTAGCGCCCACGGTTCAAAGCCGATGCTGGGTGCAGTAACAAGAGGAAGGGCCGTCTGTGAGTTCGCAGGACCGAACCGGCAGCCGACGCGCAAAAGTCATCCCGATAACAGGGTTGGCGATTGTCGGAGCGTTAGCTTTGTCAGGATGCACGGCAGAGAATAAAAACGGCTGGATGCCAGCCGAGCGAGATACCACCAACCACACGGCTGGGATCATCGATCTTTGGGTTAATACCTGGATCACCGTCTTGATCATTGGTTTGATCACCTGGGGCCTGATCATTTGGTGCATCATCGCATACCGTCGTCGCAAGGGTGCCACCGGCTTCCCGCGTCAGACCAGCTACAACCTCCCGCTGGAGGTTTTTTATGTGTTGGTGCCGTTGTTCATGGTGCTGGTGTTCTTCCACTTCACCGATGTGGAGCAGCAGTCCATCAACGCCCGCGATGACAACCCGGACGTGACAATTGATGCCAGGGCCAAGCAGTGGTCGTGGGACTTCAACTATTTGGCCGGCAATGACGTCAAGGAGTCCGTGTACTCCGTTGGAGTCCAGGCCGAGCTGGATGGCAAGCCGTTCGACAAGTCGACGCTGCCCACCCTGTACTTGCCCGTGAACCGTTCGGTTGAACTTCAGCTGAATGCCCGTGACGTCATCCACTCCTTCTGGGTTCCTGCGTTCCTGGACAAGAAGGACATGCTTCCCGGCAAGACCAACTACATGACCCTGACGCCGACGGCGTTGGGCACCTACGACGGCAAGTGTGCCGAATTGTGTGGAGAATACCACTCGGAGATGCTCTTCAATGTCAAGGTGGTTACACAAGCCGAGTTTGACACGCACATGGCTGAATTGAAGTCCATGGGCCAGACCGGTGAGTTGACTGAGAAGTACGACCGTAATCCTAACGCCGCGAACCAGAAGTAGGGGGGAAGAGGAAAGTGTCTACGCTCGAGTACTCGGCAACTGAAATCAATTCGGTTGCTCCTAAGGTCGTTCCGGTATCCAAGGGGCGCATTGTCGTCAACTGGATCACCTCAACTGACCACAAAACAATTGGGTACATGTACCTGATTGCATCATTTATTTTCTTCTGCCTCGGCGGCGTCATGGCGCTGATCATCAGGGCGGAATTGTTTGAACCCGGTATGCAAATCCTGCAGACCAAGGACCAGTACAACCAGTTGTTCACCATGCACGGCACGATCATGCTGCTCATGTTTGCCACCCCCCTCTTCGCTGGCTTCGCCAACGTCATGATGCCCCTGCAAATTGGCGCCCCGGATGTTGCGTTCCCGCGTTTGAATGCCCTCGCATTCTGGTTCTTTGCCTTGGGCAGCAGCATTGCCGTTGCCGGTTTCATCACCCCCCAGGGCGCTGCAGCCTTCGGCTGGTTCGCTTACGCACCGCTGTCGAACACCACGTTCAGCCCCGGTGTGGGCGGTGACTTGTGGGTCTTTGGCCTGGCGCTGTCCGGTTTCGGAACCATCTTGGGTTCCGTCAACTTCATCACCACCATCATTTGCCTGCGTGCCCCCGGCATGACCATGTGGCGCATGCCCATCTTTACGTGGAACACCCTGATCACCGCCATCCTGGTGCTCATGGCTTTCCCGCCGTTGGCTGCTGCACTGTTCGCACTGGGTGCCGACCGCCGTTTTGGGGCGCACATATTTGACGCAGAATATGGCGGGGCCCTGCTGTGGCAACACCTGTTCTGGTTCTTCGGACACCCGGAGGTTTACATCATTGCGCTGCCGTTCTTCGGCATCGTCTCTGAAATCTTCCCTGTCTTTAGCCGCAAACCGATCTTCGGCTACAAGGGCCTTGTCTTTGCCACGATCTCCATTGCTGCCCTGTCCGTCACCGTGTGGGCCCACCACATGTACGTGACCGGCCAGGTCATGCTGCCGTTCTTCTCGTTCATGACAATGCTCATCGCAGTGCCTACAGGCGTGAAGTTCTTCAACTGGATAGGCACCATGTGGCGGGGGTCCCTGACCTTCGAAACGCCGATGCTGTGGAGCCTCGGCTTCATTGTCACGTTCCTCTTTGGCGGTCTGACGGGCATCATCCTCGCCTCACCGCCGCTGGACTTCCACGTTTCCGATACGTACTTCGTGGTTGCGCACTTCCACTACGTGGTCTTCGGAACCGTTGTGTTCGCCATGTTCGCAGGCTTCTACTTCTGGTGGCCGAAGTGGACCGGCAAGATGCTCAACGAGCGTCTTGGCAAGATCCACTTCTGGCTCTTGTTCCTGGGCTTCCACGGCACGTTCCTGATCCAGCACTGGCTGGGTGTCATGGGCATGCCGCGCCGCTACGCCGACTACATGATCGAGGACAACTTCACGTGGATGAACCAGTTCTCCACGATCTCCTCGTTCGTACTCGGTGCGTCCATGATTCCGTGGTTCTGGAACGTGTACATCACCTGGCGCAGCGCCAAGAAGGTTGAAGTCGATGATCCTTGGGGCTTCGGTGCTTCCTTGGAGTGGGCAACGTCCTGCCCGCCGCCGCGCCACAACTTCACCTCACTGCCGCGCATCCGTTCAGAGCGTCCGGCCCTGGATCTCCACCACCCCGAGCTGGCCCCGCATTACCAGCCCGAACCCGTAGGCGCATCTTCGAAGGGAGCCCAAAAGTGAAGGTGGAAGCTTGGCTTTTCCTCCTCGTCGGAGCGTTTTTCATCCCCGTTGCAACCGTTTACGGTTTCATGGTCGATTGGGGCGAACCTGTAGGATTCCTGGCACTGTACCTGCTCTCGGGCCTGTGCCTGATGATCGGTGCATACCTGTACTACACGGGCAACCGCATCGGTGCCCGTCCCGAAGACCGCCTGGATGCTGAAATCCATGAAGGTTCCGGCGAGCAGGGGCACTTCAGCCCCTGGAGCTGGTGGCCGCTCGTCCTGGGCCTGGCCGCTGCAGCCGGATTCCTCGGCCTTGCAGTTGGCTGGTGGGTCTTCCTGTTCGGTGCCGGCTTGGCCGTCATCGCACTGGTTGGCTGGGTGTACGAGTACAGCCGTGGAGACCACGCACACTAACCCCACGGTGTCCGCCTGAACTGGCGGCAACAAAATATCAAGAAGGCCCCGCACCACTGGTGCGGGGCCTTCTTGCGCTGGGGGCTTGATCTACCGTGGCCCATGGGCCATGGGCCTGCGGCCACGGCCTGGCTGCATCCGCACCAACACAACAATCGCCCCTGCGCCGTGTGCAACAGTGGGCAGGGGCGTTTTGTGTTGCCAGGAGGGCCTAAGGAGTGTCTGTGAGGTCCGTGAGGAGCAGCGAGGCCAATTGATCCACGGCCGACTGGATCGTCGCCTCATCGGCGTCGCAGGGGCTGACCGCGATCTCGATCTCCACACCGTGCTGGAAGTCTGCGCTCATCACTTCAAGCAGGGAACGGCCGTCCACGGCCGATACGCCGTCCTTGGCCAAGGTTATGGGCAGGCCGGTCCGGTTGACGGCCCGGACAAAGACTGCTGCCGGTCGTGCGTGCAGGCCGACGCCGGCAGCCACGGTGGCTCTCCGCGTATACATGGATAACTCCTTGAACGTAGTTGTTTCTGTAATGAGAGTAGTCGTGTTTTAGGCTGGTATTGAAAACAGAGGAGCTTCATGGGCTATTTGGTGCCGCCGGCGAAAGACATCCCGGGGGAGTTGGACCGGGAGTCGGTTGTGGCCGTCCACATCCAGCTGCGGGAATTGCTGCGCAACTACATCGTGCACCACAGCAAGGCCGGCAGGCAGCTTCCGTCGGAACGGGACATGGCCGAGCATTTCCAGGTTGCACGGATGACGCTGCGCAGTGCGGTGGAAGCGCTCGTGGATGAGCAGCTGCTGGACCGTGTGGTCGGGGTGGGAACGTTCGTGGCCAAGGAGAAGCTCGACGTCACCTTGAAGCTGACATCCTACTCGGAGGAGATGGCCAGGCGCGGCATGCGTCCCTCTGCCAGGACGCTCGCCTTCGAACAGATTCCGGCAACTGCCCGGCTCGCGAAGGAACTGCAGCTTGAGGAAGGGCAGGGAGTCATCCGGCTGCGGCGCCTGCTCCTGGCCGACGAGGAACCCATGAGCGTTGACGAGAACTTCATCCCCGCCTGGCGCGTGCCCGGGATCTTGGATGCCGGCCCGCCGGTGTCGCTCTACAACGTTCTCGGCGAGCGTTACGGGCTCATCATAGAGTGGGGCGAGGACACGATCGAAGCCAATGCGGCATCTCCATCCATCGCCCGCCTCCTGCAGGTGGACATTGGTGCCCCCGTGCTGCGGACCGAACGCCACGCCTATGTCTCCCGCTCCACCGTGGACTACTCCGTGTCCTACTACCGGGCTGACCGCTACAAGCTCCGTGTGCCCCTGCAGCGTCCGGGCGTGCGCGCACGGCGGGTCTATTAGGCGCAGGCGGCTCCACCCACCTGGCGGCTCTCGTGTCGCTGCACACCGTCTTGGACGACGGCGTGGGCCGCACCCTTCGGACCGGGCACGTTTCTGGCATTGTTGGCCGGCCGGCCCGGCACGCAGGAGCCGGTTCGCCGGCAACGGCCACAAAGCGCCCGGCTGCGGGAGAATGTTGACCTTGTAGGGAGTGGGGCAAAAACGAAGAAGAGGCGGTTCCTTTTCGGAACCGCCTCTTCTGGGGATTGATGCGTTATTGCTGGTGCAGCGCCGCCTGGCTAGCGGGTGACTGCCTTGTCCTCGTCAGCGGCGGTGATGACCTCGTGATGGTGACTGGCTTCCAGCTCCAAGGGCGAAGCCGGGGCCACCCGATCTTCGAAGAAGAAGCTGCTCAGCCTGCCGCGCAGGTTTTCCTGCCGGGTGACGATCCCGTTTTCATTCGGGATGCCTTCTTCGGCGACAGGTGACTCGTAACCAACAAGCTTGTAGCGCTTGTAGTCGTCGAGTTGTGCGTGGATCTCCTGGAATTCGCCGTGCGGAAGGCGCACGATGCGTCCGGTCTCGCGGCCGTGGAGCGCAATTTCACGGTCCTTGCGCTGCAGCGCCAGGGCCACACGCTTGGTGACGATGAAGCCCAGGATCGGGCCGATGAAGAACAGTGCACGCAACCAGTACGTCACGTCGTTGAGGGCGACCTCAAAGTGCGTGGCGATCAAGTCGGAGCTTGCAGCAGCCCACATGACGCAGTAGAAGATGAAGCCTGCAACACCAATGGCGGTGCGGGTCGGTGCGTTGCGCGGACGGTCAAGCACGTGGTGCTCGCGGTTGTCGCGGGTGATCCAGCGTTCGATCCACGGGTAGGCGAACAGCAAGGTGAACACGATTCCCGCAGGGATCAAGGCAGGGGCAAGAACGTTGAACGAGAGGGTGTTGACGCCCCAGGGGAACGGGATGTGCCATTCCATCGGGATGTTGAACAGCCAACCGGGCATGAGTCGCAGTGCCCCGTCAACCCAACCGATATACCAGTCAGGCTGTGTACCTGCGGAAACGGGGGAGGGGTCGTACGGGCCGTAGTTCCAGACCGGGTTGATCTGGAAGAACGCAGAGATGAACGCGATGATGCCGAACACAATGAAGAAGAAGCCGCCAGCCTTGGCTGCGTAGACCGGTCCCAGCGGGTAGCCGACGACGTTTCGGTCGTTGCGGCCCGGGCCAGGGTACTGCGTGTGCTTGTGAATGACAACCATGAACAAGTGGATGGCAACCATGAGCAGAATCATGGCAGGAACCAGCATGATGTGCATCATGTACAGACGGCCGACAATCACGGTTCCGGGGAACTCCCCACCAAACAGGAAGAAGGAGATGTAGGTGCCAATGACGGGGATGGACTTGACCACACCGTCGATGATGCGCAGGCCGTTGCCCGAAAGCAGATCGTCGGGGAGGGAGTAACCGGTGAAGCCTGCCGCCAGTGACAGGATCAGCAGGACGCCGCCAACAACCCAGTTAAGTTCACGGGGCTTGCGGAATGCACCGGTGAAGAACACGCGCAACATGTGCACGGCCACGGCGGCAGCAAACAGCAGTGCCGACCAGTGGTGCACCTGGCGCATGAACAATCCGCCACGCACCTCGAAGGAAAGCCGCAGGGTCGAGTCGTAGGCGACCGACATTTCCACGCCCTTGAGCGGAACGTAGGGACCGGTGTAGTGGGTTTCTGCCATGGACGGATCAAAGAAGAACGTCAGGAAGGTACCCGAGAGGAGCAGGATGACAAAGGTGTACAGTGCCACCTCGCCGAACATGAAGGACCAGTGGTCGGGAAAGACCTTCCGGCCGAATTCACGGACGATGCCTGAACCGCCCACGCGCTCATCAACAAAGTTGGTGATGCGCCCGGTGCCGGTCTTAGGCTCAAATGGTGCTTGAGTTGCAGTAGACATATTTAGCCACGCTCCCAAAAGCTTGGTCCAACTGGTTCGTGGAAGTCGCTCTGGGCGACCAGGTAACCGTCGGCGTCAACCGTGATGGGAAGTTGCGGCAACGGACGGACTGCTGGGCCAAAGATGACTTTGCATTCCTGCGTCAAGTCGAAGGTCGACTGGTGGCAGGGGCACAGCAGGTGGTGCGTCTGCTGCTCGTACAGAGCAACAGGGCAGCCAACGTGGGTGCAAATTTTGGAGTATGCGACGATACCGTTGTAGCCCCAGTCCTCACGTCCCGGCGAAGGGTTGAGGTCCTCGGGGTTCAAACGCATCAGCAGAACAACAGCCTTTGCCTTTTCGGCGATCTTGCCTTCGGTGAGCTTGTTCAGTGATTCGGGAATCACATGGAAGGCCGATCCAATGGTGACATCGGACGCCTTGATGGGCGTCCCGTCGGGGTCGCGAGACAAACGCTCGCCCTTTTCCCACAGGGTGTGGCGCAGTGAGTCGCCCGGCAGGGGGCCCAAGTCGCGGAAGATCGCAATGGCCGGCAGGGGCGCCAAGGCAACCGCACCGATCAAGGTGTTGCGAATCAACGGGCGGCGCTTGATGCCGGTTTCCTCAACGATGTCGTCGATGATCTGCACAGCAGCAAGGCGGTCTACTTCGGTCCGCAGCTCATGACGCTCTTCAGCAACTTCATGATCAGGCATGAGGGCTCGGGCCCAATGCACAATACCCGTTCCAATGCCGAGCATGGCGAATGCCACGCCCAGGCCCAAAAGGGTGTTCTGGATGCGCAGGGTGGCGATGGTGTCATCGAGGCGCACGCCGAAGTAGCCAACAAAGAACACCAGGGTGCCGATGATGGAAATGATAAATAGCCATGCCACTTGGCGCTCGGCGCGCTTTGCTGCCTTGGGGTCTGTGTCAGCCAGTCGCAAACGATGCGGAGGTAGTCCCGGATCTTGGAACACATCCACCTCTTGGTGACCAGCCTTAGCTACGGCGTCCGCGCCTGTCGGCGTGCCGTCACTATGGTTGCCCATAATCCCCTCATCCTTCTCTTATCCCGGAACTTTTCCGGGGTCGTCATGTATGTTTCCTGCGGCTGCTAGTGCAGCCAAAATCTTGTGGCTTCTTCTCAGCTTACGAAGTCCGTGAGGTGAGCCAGATGGTGAAGCCGATGATGACGCCCAAAACGGCTGTCCAGAGGAACAAGCCCTCGGAAACAGGTCCCAGGGAGCCAAGCTTTGCCCCACCAGGTGCACCCTGGTTTTCAACGGTCTTCAAGAAGGTGATGATGTCGCGCTTGCCGTCAGGGCTGATGTTTGCGTCGTTGAAGACCGGCATGTTCTGCGGTCCGGTGACCATGGCGCTGTAAATGTGGCTGCTGGAGACGCCGGCCAGCGGCGGGGCGAACTTGCCACGGGTCAGTGCACCACCGGCAGCTGCCGCGTTGTGGCACATGGCGCAGTTCACGCGGAACAGTTCGCCACCGACAGCCGCGTCGCCGCCGCCGTCGAGGTACTGCTCTGCAGGAAGGGCCGGGCCATCCCCCAAAGTGGCAACATAGGCTGCCAGTTCACGGGTCTGGTCGGTGGTGAACTGCTGGGGTTTCTGCATCGCCTGGGGTCCCTGCATCTGCATCGGCATGCGGCCGGTGCCTACCTGGAAGTCGACCGCAGCGGCGCCTACGCCGGCAAGGGACGGTCCTGCGGCTGTGCCGCTGGCGCCGAGGCCGTGGCAGGTGGCGCAGTTGGCAACGAAGAGCTTTTCACCTTCGTCCACCTGCTGCGCCGTAAAGGTGGTGGTATCGGCCTTGGCCTCATTCACGGTTGTGACAACGGCGTATAGCCCACCTGTCAGCATGAGTCCCAGCACTAGCAGCGCTAGTGCAGCCAGCGGATGACGTCGCTTCTGCGAGAGTGCCTTCACTTGGTGGTTCCTTTTTGTCTATTTGTTCGGCAGCCCTTAGTGAGGGCCGCAAATGCTTGTTCTTACCTTGGATGGAAGAAAGCTGGGTGCCAGCTTACTTCAGGACGTAGATGACTAAGAAGAGGCCAATCCACACGACGTCCACGAAGTGCCAGTAGTAAGAAGTCACGATCGCGCTGGTGGCTTCGAAGTGTCCAAACTTCTTGGCTGCATAAGCGCGTCCAATGATGAGGAGGAATGCAATAAGTCCACCAATCACGTGCAGGCCGTGGAAACCTGTGGTGATGTAGAAGGCGGACCCATAGGGGTTGGAATTAAGCATCACGTGCTCGGAAGTCAGCATCGCATATTCGGTCGTCTGACCGGCAACGAAGATGGAACCAAGAACGAAGGTTAACAGGAACCACTCCGTCATTCCCCACTTGGAGAACTGGAAGAGGCGTCCGGTGCGGCGAGGCCGAAGGTTCTCCGCGGTGAAGACACCCATCTGGCAGCTGAAGGAGCTTGAAACCAGGATGAGGGTGTTCACCAAGGCGAACGGGAAGTTCAGCTTGGCCGTTTCTTCAGCCCACATTCCACCGGTGGTGGAACGCAGTGTGAAGTACATGGCAAAAAGACCGGCAAAGAACATCAGTTCACTGGACAGCCAGACTACGGTTCCTACAGAAACCATGTTCGGGCGATTCAGCGTCGGATGCGCCGGGGTACTGGGGGCATGGGTTGCAGTTGTCACATAGACATTATGTCTATAAAACGCTGGAGATCCCAATGCGAAACTCCGATTCCGCGATCTTTTTCTACAAACTTGCGAAATTCCGGCATATTCACAGCTTTAACCCAGATCCATATGCACAACTGTGCCGTCGTGTCAATGGTCACAAAGCCTCCCATGGGTGGAGTTTCGTCTAATATCTGGAGAGTGAACCCTCTCCAAAACGCTTCAGCCGACCTTCGCACCTGGCCCAATCTGATCGCTGACTTGATTGCCGGCAAGGATCTCAGCCAGGCATCCACCCAGTGGGCCATGAATGAAATCATGGCCGGCAATGCCACGGACGTTCAGATTGCCGGGTTCCTTGTTGCCCTGCGGTCCAAGGGTGAAACCGTGGCGGAGGTGACCGGGCTCGTGGAGGCCATGCTCTCCAATGCCCGGCCACTGCACGTGGCGGGTGACGCTTTGGACATTGTGGGCACGGGCGGGGATCGGCTGAACACCGTCAACATCTCCACCATGGCCGCCATTGTCTGCGCGGGGGCAGGGGCCACCGTGGTCAAGCACGGAAACCGGGCATCCTCTTCAGCGGCGGGTTCCGCCGATGTGCTGGAGAGCCTGGGCGTGCGCTTGGACCTGTCCCCGGACATGGTGGCCCGGGCCGCCTCCGAGGTGGGCATCACCTTCTGCTTCGCGAACCTGTTCCATCCCTCCATGCGGTTCGCCTCCGTGGCCCGCCGGGGAATTGGCGTTCCCACCGCCTTCAACTTCCTGGGCCCGCTGACCAACCCTGGGCACGTTGTGGCCTCGGCCATCGGTGTCGCCGACGCCCGCATGGCCCCGCTCATGGCAGGAGTGCTGGCCGAACGCAGCATTCGTGCC
>JBBSQT010000006.1:0-22708 GCA_038243775.1 Actinomycetales bacterium
CCGGCCGCAACGCCTCCCTCGCCGACCCCCACGGCTGGCTTTCCCTGACGTCCTTCCAGTGGCTCCCCTCAACGCCTTCCGCTCTGGAGGGTGTCCCCGGACTGTGGAGTTTTGAAGACACGACGGCGGTTCTTACGGCGAATGCCGAGGACCACCTGACGCTGGTGAAGACTGGCCAACCGATGGTGGGCACCTTCTCGGTGGAGCTGGCCGATGAGCAGTCCTTGATGTGGGTTACCAGCGGTTCGGTAGTCGTTGAGCTGGGCATGCGCGCCAACCGCTACATGATCCGCACCCGGGATTCGCAGGCACCCATGCTTGTCACTTTCAAGGGCGT
The DNA here is from genome assembly GCA_038243775.1 of Actinomycetales bacterium. GTDB lineage: Bacteria > Actinomycetota > Actinomycetes > Actinomycetales > Micrococcaceae > Specibacter. The sequence continues at coordinate 338 of JBBSQT010000006.1, forward strand.
GCCGGTTTTTGACTACACCCCGGAGCTTGTTCTGACGGGACAATTTGTGCCGTACGTCGAGCCGCGTATCGAGATCATCAAAACGGCCAACGCCGAGGTTTCTGGCGCTACTACGCTGGTGGGCGAGGTGTCCTTTGAGCTGGACGGCACAAGCTATACCCTATCTGCCGAGGAAGGCGCTCTTGGTTCACTGACCATCACCTTCTCCGATGCGAGCAACAATGTCAGCACCGCCCATTGGCGAAAGCTTGAATTGACCAGGCCCCGCCCGGACGGCACGGCGGTGGTGGATTTCAACCGGGCCATCAACTACCCGAGCGCATTCAGCGACTTTGGCACGTGCCCTGCACCCGTGGCCGGAAACACCCTGCCCGTGGCCATCGAAGCCGGCGAGCGCGACCCGCGGAAGTAGAGTTCCAGTGCAAGAGTAACGGCGACTTCAGTCATGCAGTTCTAACAGAATGGCCGTCAAAAACGGCCGATTCTGAGACGGTTTCAGGGTCCGGCGGCGCGCCAATACCAAACCGTCCACAACCCATCTCACAACATGCCAAGCAAACAGCGATGTTGTGAGAGGGTTGTGCGACAGTTAGCCCATGGCAACCCAACACCCACCGATCGCAGACCACCGCCACTAAGCTCCGTAATCCATGGCCAGCTGCCAGTCACTTTCAGCTCTCCGCTTTGATGCTGCCGGACGCGCTGGCGCACCGTATGGAGCAATTACAGGTATCTTCGCCGCACGGCGGATTCGGCACAGGCGATGAAGACCGCGCTTCCTTCGGACGCCGCTACATCGGCCACGCTCTACGTGCACATGTCAGTCGTCGCTGGTGACCACGCGCCGCCGCGAGCTGAGCAGGTCAATGCCCGGACGGTACGCGACATAGTTTTCGACGGCGTCCAGCACTTCAACAATGTGGGCTCGGTCTGCGGATACCAAGCCGGCGCCAACCGCCGCTCGGCGGTGCAGATCCTGCAGGTCCACCTCCGCAATGGAGACGTCGAAGCGTTTGCGGACTTCGGCGAGCACCGGGCGCAGCACGGACCGCTTCTCCTTCAGGGAATGAATGTCGCCGAACAAGAGGTCAAATTCAATCCAGCCGATCCACATGTCTCCATCCTCCTCCGCGTACTCCGTGGCCTTAGAGTTTTTTGCCGGCGTTGATTGAGGCACTCATGAATTCAGCAACGATCTTTTGCGAGATGGACACGTCCAGGACGAACACCCCTTCGTCATGCGTGTCCAGCCATTCGCGCAGGACTTCAAGCTCGGCCAGCGTGCTGATCTTTGCTCCTTCGGCTCCGAGCGCGCGGCCCACGGCAGCGAAGTCCACCTCGTCGATGAGCATCGCGGCAGGGTCAAGGCCTTTGGAAGCGTATTGGTGGAGTTCGGCGCCATAGGCGGAATCGTTGAGCACCACGATGACGCCCCGCCGGGTTGCCCTCAGGAAAGTTTCGAAGTCCGACAAGCCCATGAGCCCGCCGCCGTCGCCGGTGACAAAAACGGTGGTGCGGTCCGGGCGGGCTGCGGAGACTCCCGCCGCGGAGCCGAAGCCGAGCCCGATGGACTGGAACGCAGTGCCCACCAGAATCATGGCCTGCGGGTCCGGCACGGAGAGATACATTGGCGCCCAGCCAATGAAGTGGCCCCCGTCCATGACCAGCGAGCGTTCCTTGGGCAGGATATCCTCCAGTGCCGCAACAACCGCCCGGGGGTTCAGGCGGCCGTCGAGGCCAAACTCGGCAGGGTTCTCCACCGGCGCCGCAGAGCGGAAGGACTCAGTGGCAACGTCCGGCACCTGCGAGCGCCAAACGTTGGATTCGTCCACTGCGGGCACCCGTTCGATGAGTGCTTTCAACGCTGGCCCAAGGTCCGCCCGCAGGTAGTCGGTTACCTGCGCGTGGGCCATCTCGGACTCGGGTTCGTTGTCAATGCGGATGACCTTCGTGGCGGAGGCCAAGAGAGTGCCATAACGGGACTGGAAGGCGTTGAGTGATGCCCCAACCACCAGCACCACGTCCGCCTGCTGGGCCAGCTCCAGCCGGTGGTCGCGGGTGAAGCCTCCGGCGATGCCGAGGTTCCATGGGGAATCGACGATGTTGGTGGCCATGACCGAGGTCATGAACAAAGCTCCGAGCCGGTCCCCCAGCGCAAGAAGCGGCGCCTGCGCACCTGCCAGCAGTACGCCACGCCCGGCCAGAACCAGGGGCCGCTCAGCACCGCGCAGCAAACCTGCCACCTCATCCAGCTCAGCGCTACCGGCTGTCCAGGCAGTTTTCTCCGGAAGCGGCTCCAGCTCGACCTGTTCAGTCAGCGGTGCGGTGGCCTGGTCATAAGGGATGGCAAGAACCACCGGCTGCACTGTCTGAAGGGCCAGGTCGAAGGCCCGGTGCGTGATTGCAACCGCGTTGTCCGGTCCGGCAACCAGCGTGGTGACGCCCACGGCAGCGGTTGCCGCCGTCTGGTCGACGTCGAACGCCCTTCGCCCGGTCGTCGGCGCATCGCCGGTCACCAGCACCAACGGGATGCGTGCCAGCCGCGCTTCGGCGAGGGCGGTATACGCGTTCGTGAAGCCAGCCCCGTACGTTGTTGTCGCGGCGCCCACCCTGCCCGTGGCACGGTGGTAGGCGTCCGCCATCGCCACCGTGGCAGCCTCATGCCTGGCCGAGGTGAACGGGAACCCCGCCGAGGTGAGGTGGCTGACCAGGTGGGCGTTGCCATTTCCCAACAGCCCGAACAGGTGGCCTGTCCGCTCCGCGATGACGTCGGCCACTGCCGTGGATACGCTTGCGGCGGTAGCGGAGTCGGCGTTCACGGTAGTGCTCAAGGTGTTCCCTCTTTCATGGAATGTGTTCTGCCGCCCCAACAACGCACGGCACTCCATCGCAGGTGGCGCAGCAGTTCTAAACGATCGCTGATATCCCCGTAATGGCACGCCCTGCAATGAGCGTGTTGATTTCGTGCGAGCCTTCATACGTATAGATGGCTTCGGCGTCGGCGAAGATCTTCGCCATCTTGTAGTCGGTGACAATTCCGTTGCCGCCCAGAATCGAACGGCCCATGGCCACGGTCTCCCGCATGGCTCCGGTGGTGTGGGCCTTCGCCAATGCAACCTGTGCCATGCTCGGCGACCCGCCCTTGGGCTTTTCAGCGCCCGAATCCTGCGTTCCGGCCATCTCCGCCGCGTCCTGCAGCGCGGCAATGCGCACCATCATGGCCAGCGACGACGTGGCGTTGCCCAACATTTTCACCAGCTGCGCCTGGACCATTTGGAACGCCGCCAGCGGTTTCCCGAACTGTTGACGTTCGACGGCGTACGCCCGGGCCACGTCGAAGGCGGCAAGTTGCTGACCCACGGCCTGCCAGGCGACGGAGATGCGCGATCCTTGCAGCAGCTTGTTCGTGTCCTCGAAGGAGCTGACAGTGGCAACCCTGTCCCGTTCCTCCACCTTCACATCGGTCAAAACTATGTGCGCGTTTTGCACGGTCCGCAGCGCAATCTTGTGCTCGATCTTCGTCCGCTCCACCCCGGGCAGCGACGCATCGAGGAAGAAGCCGCGCACCTGCCCTGTTTCGGCATCCTTGGCCCAGAGCAGCATGTGCTGGCAAAACGTCCCATTGCCAATCCAGCGCTTGGCACCGTTGAGCACCCAGTGGGTGCCGCCGTCGTCCACCACCTTTAATGCCGTAGTGACGAGGCCGCCGGCCACATCGCTGCCGTGATCGGGCTCGGTCAGGGCAAAGGCGCCCGTGGTGCGCAGGGCGACGGCGTCCGGCAGCAGCCGCTCCTGCTGCTCCGCGGAACCAAAGTCGGAGAGCGCCTCCACAAACAAGTCGTGGTGGACCAGGAAGAACGTGGCCAAGGATGTGTCCACGCGGGTCATTTCCGCCACGACCAGGCCCGTGAACAGGTGGCTGTACTGGCGGCGGTCCGGGGCGGCCAGGCCGAGCGCGGCGATCTTGGGCAGGAGGTGCGCCGGGAACTCGGCGTCGTTCCACCAGCCGACGGCGTGCGGGGCCACCTCCGCCGCCAGAAACTCGCGCAGCTGCGCCAGCTTGGCCTGCTCCGCGGCACTGAGCAACGACTCAATGTCATAAAAATCTGCGGTGGGAAGGCTGGCAAGATCCAATCCGGTGTGCTCGCGCCGGCTCACTTCGGTGACATCCGGATGGCGCCGTCCAGGCGAATGGTCTCGCCGTTGAGCATCGCGTTGGCAACAATGTGCTCCACAAGTGCCGCGTATTCGGCGGGCTTGCCCAGGCGCGACGGGTGCGGGACCTGCTGCCCCAGCGAATCTTGCGCCGCCTGCGGCAGCCCGGCCAGCATGGGCGTTTCAAAAATACCGGGCGCAATCGTCATCACGCGGATCAGCGAGCGCGCCAGCTCACGCGCGATCGGCAGCGTCATGGCCGCCACCGCACCCTTCGACGCCGCATAGGCGGGCTGGCCGATCTGCCCGTCAAAGGCCGCCACGGAAGCAGTGTTCACAATGACTCCGCGCTCCGGGCCGTACTCGCCGTCCAGCGGTTCGGCGGCGGCCATGGCCTCGGCACACAGCCGCACCACGTTGAACGTTCCGATCAGGTTGATTTGGACCACCCGGCTGAACTGCTCCAGCGGCAGCACGCCCTCGCGCCCCAGCACCTTCCCGGGAGTGGCAACGCCGGCGCAGTTGACCACAATCCGCAGCGTGCCCAACCCGGCGGCGGCGGCGATCGCGGCACGAACCTGCCCCTCGTCGGTCACATCGGCCGGGGCAAAAACGGCATGCTCCCCCAATTCCGCGGCCAGCTCGGCCCCGTGGGAACCGGGCAGGTCAACAAGTACGACGGCGGCACCCGCCGCATGCAGCCGCCTCGCCGTCGCTGCACCCAGGCCTGAGGCACCGCCGGTAATGAGCGCGACCGTGCCATTGTTGGAAATTTCCATGGATCCTCCTCGTTGAGGCATGTCCCGTCCTGAAGGCCCAGGACAAGAGCTTGCGTTAATGCATACTAACCAGAAAACCTGGATAAGGCTCCCCTGTTGAGCCCCGCCGCAAAGACCACTGAGCAAACGGTACGGAGCAAAGCGAACAGACGAACCGCCCAGGCCAACCCTCCGGCAGACAGTACGGGCAGACAGTTCGGGCAGACAGTACGCTGGAGGTTATGAGAGCCCAGTTCAAGGACGCCGGCGGGGATCGTCCCACGCCCGGGCAGTGGTCGGCCCTGGCGCAGCGCGCTGCGGCGGATGTGAACAGCGGCTTTGGGCACCGGCTGATGGGCCTGCCCGGGACCTGGATCGGCGCCATCTGCGCGGTCCCGCCCGGCGCCAGCAACCTGCCCCGCCGGCGCGGAACGCCGTGGTCGGAGTGGCACTACTGGTGGCAGGCCCACTACCTCGACGCCATCCTTGACTCCGGCTTCCTGGCCTTGGCCAGCGGCGACCGGCCGGGCGCACGCACGGAATTGCAGCGTGCGCAGCAGCTGCTGCGCGGCATCATGATCCGCAACTTTGGCCGCTTCCCCAACTTCTATTACGACGACATGGCCTGGCTTGCGCTCGCCGCGGCCCGGCTGAACACGCTGTCGATCCGCCTCCTCGGCCATCCCTCACCGCTGGCCCAATGGGCCGTCCGCTCTTTGAACCGGCAACTGCACAGCGCCCACGACGCCGTCCTCGGCGGCGGTCTGTACTGGTCGCGGAAACGGGACTTCAAGAACACTCCCGTCAACGGTCCGGCGGCCCTGCACCTTGCCCGGACCGGCCAAACCGAACAGGCCCGGGCCATTGTGGAATGGCTGCGCACTGAACTGTTCAATCCCAGCACCGGCCTCTACATCGACGGCGTCCACCCAACCCCCGCCGGGCGCAGCGTGGAACACACCGTCTACACCTACAACCAAGGCCCCATTCTCGCCGCCCTGCTGGCTCTGGGAGAACCCCGCCACCTGGCACAGGCCGGTCAATTGGTCGAGGCCGTCCAGACCCGGCTGGGCATCCCGGGCAGCGGAATCCGCCTCGAGCCCGGCGGCGACGGCGGCCTGTTCACCGGCATCCTCGTCCGCTACCTTGCCCTGGCCGCGCGCGACCCGCGGCTGCCGGCGCAAACCCGGGCAACGGCGTCGTTCCTCATCCATGAAACCGCCCTGCAGGTGGCCGGAGAACAACCGCGCCAACTCTCGGCTGCAATCCAGCGCTGGACCGTACTTTCGGCGGCCGCCACACTCTGAACCCGGCGGCCGAAAAGCCGGTGAAAACTTTTTCCACCCCGAACCAATCCGCACCCGCCGGTGCTCCGAAGTACTTCCTGACAGCCCAACCCGACCGCAGCACCCGCGGCGACGGACTTGGGACGCACAGCCGGAATACTTCCGCTTTCACAGTATGGAGAATCATCATGAACACCACCAAGAAGCTCGGAAGCGGCAAGAGTCTCAGCCTTGGCCTTGGCCTCCTTGCCGTTGCCGCCCTGGGGATCACCTCCTGCAGCGCCGGCACCACGGAGTCCACGCCGAGCCCCACCTCTGACGCTCCGATGATGACGTCGGCGCCGGCCACGGCGGACAACATGTCCGGGGATCTTGTGGGCCCAGGCTGTGCCGCCTACGCAGCTGCCGTACCAAGCGGCGCCGGCTCTGTTGCCGGCATGGCCGCCGACCCCGTGGCGACGGCAGCTTCCAACAACCCGTTGTTGAAGACGTTGACGGCGGCAGTGTCCGGGCAGTTGAACAAGGATGTGAACCTGGTCGACACCCTGAACTCCGGCGAATTCACCGTCTTCGCTCCCGTCGATGACGCCTTCGCCAAGATCCCGGCAGCCACGATCGACGGGCTCAAGACGGACTCGGCAGCACTGACCTCCATCCTGACCTACCACGTGGTCCCCGGCCAGCTCTCCCCAAGCGAGATCGACGGCACGCACGCCACGGCTGAGGGCAGCACCTTGGATGTCACCGGAAGCGGGGACAACCTGGAAGTCAACGGCGCCAAGGTCATCTGTGGCGGCGTCAAGACCGCCAACGCCACGGTGTACCTCATCGACACGGTCCTGATGCCCCCGGCCAAGAAGTAGCCTCGGGCGGGTGCCGCCGCACCAACCGGTGCCAGGCAGCAGAAACACCTGCGACACATATTAGAAGGAACTGGTTCATGGTTACGGAGCGTGACAAGGTGGAGGGCATGCGTTTACCTTGGTTGCGAGTCGTGGATTCCCTGGCACCGCCAACCCATGAGGACCTCATCCGCCTCGTCGCCCTGGGCGACGAGGCGGCCTTCGAGCAACTGTACGACGCCGTCTCCCCCAGGGTTTTCGGCCTGGTGCGCCGGGTGGTCCGGGACCCGGCGCAAAGCCAGGAAGTGACACAGGAGGTCTTTATTGACATCTGGTCCCAAGCCTCCCGCTTTGACGCCGACAGGGGCAAGGCCATGTCATGGATGTTGGTCATTGCGCACAGAAAAGCCGTTGACAAGGTCCGTGCCAGCCAGGCCAGCACGGACCGGGACATGCGCCAAGGCATCAAGGAATATGAGGAAAGCTACGAGGACGTCGCCGAAACGGTGGAAACCCGGATGGAATCCGAACGGGTCAGCCAGGCCCTGGAATCTTTGACTGCGGCACAACAGGAAGCCATCCGGCTGGCCTACTACAGCGGCTACACCCACCAGGAAGTCGCGGAGTTGCTCAGAATTCCGGTGGGTACCGTCAAGACAAGAATTAGAGATGGCATGATACGGCTCAGGGACAGGTTGGGAGTGGCGTGATGGAACAGCAATTGCACCTGCTCACAGGGTCCTACGCTTTGAACGCACTGGAGGCGGGCGAGCGCGAGGACTTTGAGCGCTACGCCATGACGGACCCGCAAACACTGCAGGAAGTTCGCAGTCTCAGCGAGACGGCGGCCCTTCTCGCCTACGGAACGGCCGAAGAAACCCCTCCGGCGGCATTGAAGGCGGATGTCATGGCCGCCATCCGCAACACCCGCCAGCTGCCGGCAGCCTCAGTGGTGCGCGACATTTCCTCCGCCGGGCAGGGCTCCGGCAAACCGGCCAAGGGCCGCTCCCCGCGCGGCCATGCCGGAGGAAGCCGCCGTGCTTCATCCCGGGGTGCCCAGATACAGCGAAACCGCTGGCTGCCGGCGATGGGCGCCGCAGCTGCGCTGGTCCTCTTCGCCGGCGTCGGCTTCGGGGGCTGGGTTGCCGGCCAGCAGAGCACACAGCAGGACATGGAGAAGCAGCTTGTGGCCATCGCGGCCCAGCAGCAGGCGGTCCAGGCCCAGCAAGACGCCGTACTGGGCATTGTCAGCGCCACCGACGCAAAGATTGCCACAACAGCACTTTCCGACGGCGCCACAGTAACCGTCGCGTCCTCCGGCACAGCCAACAAGGCAGCGGTCATGGTCAACGGCCTGCCCGCGCTGCCCGCCGACAAGACGTATGAGCTGTGGTTCATTTCGGCGGCAGGGGCGGTTCCTGCCGGGCTCATGGCCCCCGCCGACCCTGCCGGCGCCGGGCTGCAGGTGCTCAACGGCCCCCTGGGCGGGGCAACCCACGTCGGCGTCACCGTGGAACCCGCCGGCGGTTCCCCCGCACCCACCACCACCCCCCTCGTGGTGCAGGCCATCTAGCCGCTTCCATCCGGCAACGCTTCCTGCAGGGTTCTGCAACGTTCCTGCTAGGTTCTCGCAACGTTCCTGCGGGGTTCTGCAGCGTCCCAAAGCGTTCTGCAGGAAGTCGGCCCGCTGGGCAATCCGGCGGGCCCCCGGCTCCGAAGTACAACACAGCACTCCCACCGGCTCTCGCCGGGGAGACCCAAGCAAACGTTGTAGGGAAGATGACATGGACCAGCAGAGAACGGCCGCCAAGGCATCCAAGCCGAGAGGAAAGCTGCGGGCACGGTCGCGGGCAGCCCTCGCGGGGGTGATTGCGGCCGGTGTACTTTTTGCCGTGGCCGAACTGGTCTCCGCATTCTTTGCACCGCTGTCATCCCCGCTGGTTTCCGTCGGTTCGACCTTCATAGACTTCACCCCGGCGTGGATGAAAAACTTCGCGATCGCCACGTTCGGCACGAATGACAAATTGGTGTTGCTGCTGTCGATGGCTGTTGCGGCCGTTGTGCTGTCGGCGCTCGCCGGTCTGGCCGCCATGAAAAACATGAGAGCCGGCTACACGGTGGTGCTCGGCTTTGCCGTGGTGATGGCGCTGTGCATCATCACCCGCTCCGGCGCCGGGGCGTTGGACCTCATCCCCCTCGTTGTGGGCACCGCAGCCGGACTGTGGGTCCTGCACCGGCTCACCGTGGCTGCCGCCGGCACGGACGCCGGTCCGCAGCGGACGCCGTCGGATCGCCCCGGCGCCCCGAGCCGGCGCACTTTCCTGCTGCAGGCCGGCTTGGTGGCCGGTGCCGCCGTCGTGGTTGGCTTGGGCGCCCGGGCACTGTCCACGGCCAGAAACACCGCTGTTGCCGTGCGCCAGGCCCTGAAGCTGCCGGCACCGCGCACCAAGGCCGGCCCGCTCCCGGCGATGGTCCAGTCCCCCGTGGAGGGTGTCACCCCGTTTGTCACGCCCAACACCGATTTCTACCGCATCGACACGGCCCTGGTGGTGCCGGAGATCGACCCCGCCAACTGGAGCCTGCGGGTCCACGGCATGGTGGAGGAAGAATTCACCATGGGCTTTGAGGAACTGCTGCAATCAGAGCTGATCGAGACGTACGTGACCCTGACCTGCGTCTCCAATGTGGTCGGCGGGAACCTGGTCGGCAACGCCAAGTGGCTCGGCTACCCGCTGCGGGAGGTGCTGGCCCGTGCCAAGCCCACCGCCGGAGCAGACATGGTGCTCTCCACCAGCATCGACGGATTCAGCGCCTCCACCCCCCTGCCCATCCTGCAGGACAGCCGCAACGCCATCCTGGCAGTGGGGATGAACGACGAACCGCTGCCGCTGGCACACGGCTTTCCCGTCCGCATGGTGGTGCCCGGACTCTACGGCTTCGTCTCCGCAACCAAGTGGGTGGTTGATCTGGAAGTGACAACTTTCGCCCAAAAGGCAGGGTATTGGACCTCGCGCGGCTGGTCCTCCCACGGGCCCATCAAGACGGCCTCGCGCGTAGAGGTGCCGCGCGCCCTTGCCCGTGTTCCAGCCGGAAAGGTTTCTATCGGAGGCAGCGCCTGGGCCCAGACCACGGGGATCTCCAAGGTGGAGGTCCAAGTGGACGACGGCGGCTGGCAGCTTGCCGAGTTGGCTGCCGAAGCGTCGGTGGACACATGGAGGCAGTGGTCCTACTTCTGGATGGACGCCCCGGCCGGTTCCCACAAGGTCCAGGTCCGGGCCTACGACAGGGACGGGAAGCTGCAAGTAGAACAGCAGGCCCCGCCCGAGCCCGACGGTTCATCCGGCTGGCACTCCATCACCTTCACCGTGGTCTAGGCGAAGAATCCCCGGCATGCGGCCCCGTCCGCGGCTATCCGCAGGGCGCGGGGGCAGTTACCCGGGCTGCTGCTTTTGCGGATAAGGTGTCTGTCCGGCCGCCAGCATCGCCACGAAGCGGGCCATGGCGGCGGCCCGTCCCGCCGGGGTCTTGGCGGTGGCCAGCCGGAAGAGAAAAGCATAGCGGTTGGTGGCGCTGAGCACCTCGAACATGGCCTGGGCCTGGGGGTTGGCGGCAAGGGCCGCCGCGAAGTCCGCCGGAACTTCCGCACTGCCTTGGCCGGCATAGGCGGCTTCCCAGCGGCCGTCAGCCTTGGCAGCGTCCACCGCGGCAACACCCGCCGGGCGCATCAAGCCGCGCGCCGCGAGCCGTTCGTAGTGGTTCACGTTGATCTTGGACCACGTGCTGGCCCGGGTGCGCGGGGTGAACCGGCGGACAAAGGACTCCGCGTCGCGTTTGCCCACCACGCCGTCGATCCAGCCAAAGCACAGTGCCTCGTCAAGGGCGCCGGCATAGTCCAGCGCCGTGACCGAGCCGCCCTTCTTGTGCAGCACCAGCCGGACCCCGGGACTGCTGGCGTGGTTGGTCTCCAGCCAGCCCCGCCAGGCAGGGCCGTCGGGGAGCAGGAGTTCTGGGAGTTTGGGCATGGCACCACACTATTATTGAAGGCAGGCCCCACACCACCAGGAGAAACCATGCTGCGCGTCCGCCCCGTCCATTTCACGTCAAGGATCGATGAGTTCGCCGCGGAGCTGGAGGGCGGGGGCCTGCGCTGCACGGAAAACCACGGCAGCTGGCGCGTCTTTGATTCCGGCAGCGGCAAGGTGGGCGTGCACGCGGCGGAGGCAGGCAGCCCCGAGGACGGCACCACGGTCCTCGGCTTTGAGGTGCGCGACTGCGAAATCTTTGTCCGCCGCACCGTCCAGGACGGCACAGCCGCCGAACTCGTGGACTCCCGCCACGGCAGCACCGCCCGCGTCACCGCCCCGGACGGCTTCACGTTCCTGGCCGACCCTTCCACCGACCTGCACCTTCCTGGTCCCGCATCCCCGGACTCTGTCACCGCCATCTGGCACACGCCCGATCCTGTGGCGGCCAACACGGTTCTGGCCAACATTGGCGCCACGTTCGAGCGGGACCTTGTGGACGGCGGAGCCCTTTTCCGGGCCAGGAACGGCGGGTTCGTGGCAACCGCGAAAGGCGCGGTGTCCGGCGTCGAACTTCAGCTCAAGCACGACGGCGGGACACTCACCGTGGGTGCCGTCAGCGAAATCTGACTGGTTTCCGGTCGCCAAAGCAAGCGTGTGGGCCACGAATGGGGTAGAACTTAGATATGAGCGTGCGCACCCCTGACCCGTATCCCGGCTGGCTGTCCGAAGAGGACCTGTACGAGGCCCGCAACCGGCTTCCCATGGTCTATGTTGAGGCGGTGCCGGTGCGCCTGGACCCGCTCGGCTACGTCAATGAGGTGGGGCTGCTGCTGCAGGCGGATGAGCAGGGTTCCATGGTCCGCACCCTGGTGTCCGGACGTGTGCTGTACCGCGAAACGATCCGGGCGGCGCTGATCCGGCACATCGAAAAGGACCTGGGCCCGCTCGCGTTCCCGCAGCTGCCCGTCAGCCCGGTGCCGTTCACGGTGGCCGAATTCCTGCCCTCGCCCTCACAAACCGGTTTCACGGACGAGCGCCAGCACGCCGTCGCCATGGTTTATGTCATTCCCGTGACGGGTGAATGCGAGCCGCGCCAGGACGCCCTGGAGCTGACGTGGATGACGCCCGAGGAAGTCCTCAGCCCCGGGGTCCAGGAGGAGTTCGTGGGCGGCCGCGGCGCCCTGATCCGCCAGGCAATCTCGTACGCAGGCCTGGGCCGCTAACCCCTCCTTCCCGACGCGGCACCATCTTCCGGGCCCCTTTCCCCGACGCTATCGCAGCATTGGCTGGTTCTGCGCAGACGCTCTCCCAACGACCGAGAGAACGTTGAGAGAGCGTTCACCAAAACGGCGCCATTGCTGCGATGGCGTTCTCGAATGGCTCGCGCTCCGCCCGTCGCCGTTCCTGCACGCTCCCTCAGCTCTGGCCCGTTTCAACTATCGAGCGTAGATTACGAGTCATGGTGAACACCCAGCTCTCCGTCCTTGTCAACGCCGATGCCGAGCAGGTGTGGCACATGCTCCGTGAACCGGCCCGAACTGCGCAATGGCACGGCTGGGAACTGGAGGGGCTCGATGCTGAAATCCAGCAGATCTACCACTCCAATGTGACTGAAAGTCCCGATCATCTGCGCCTTGAACTGGAAATGGGCGACGTTTTCACCCTGGAGCCGCGGCCGGACGGCACCTTGTTGGTCCTCACCCGTGGAGAGGCTGCCGGGGAATGGGCCAAGTACAACGACGACATGACCTCCGGCTGGAGCATGTTTATTCAGCAACTGAAGTTCGCCCTTGAAAGGCACCCAAAAACTCTGCGACGCACCATCTATGTTGATGGCACCAGCTCGGCACACACCAACTTGTGGGACGCCCTGGGCATCGACACGGGCTGGCTGCCTGATCCCGGCGAGCCCTATGAGCTGACTTTGAACACGGGCGCCATCTTGTGCGGCAAGGTTTGGTATCGCACCGATTCACAGGTGGGGTTGACCGTTGCCGACTATGCAGAACATGGGGACGGGCTGCTCATCATGGCCCAGCAGGAGCCGGTGGAGGGATTGCGGGAACACCCTGGAGCCCAAATCATCGCCACCACATACGGCCTCGGCGCCGCAGCCTTCGAAGCCCTCGGCACCCAGTGGGACACCTTCATGGAGACCCACTTCCCCGACGAGTAGTTCCCGACAGCCATTTGGGCGATACCCCGGCAAGGGCGCCATCTGCAAGACGCTGTCACAGTCGTTGCGATAGTGATCGGAGATATCCAGCCACTGCTGCCATAGCGTCCGCGTGAAAGCAGCCACTGCTGCCATAGCGTCCGGTTTTCAGGCCCGGAAGGTGATGCCGCGTCGGGTTGGCGGGGCGGCCGGGGCGGTTGCGTTGGACACCTTCGCGCCCGCCGGCCGGCAAAGACTGGCAAACTGGAGGAATGCCTTCTCCTGAAACGGTCACTGACCTGCTTGCGCCCGCACCCGCCGAAGCACCCGCCACCGCGCCCACGATGCCCGGCGGCCCGGCGTCGCAAAGCGAATTCGGTTTTAAGGTCACCACCCGGCTGAACGACAGCTGCACCCCCGCAGCGGACGCCATCGAGCGCAACGGCGGTCAATTCCAGGGTCGAACGGGCGTCATCACCACACCCCACGGCACCATCAAGACCCCGGCCTTCATTGCCGTGGGCACCAAGGCCACCGTGAAGGCAGTGCTGCCGGAGGCCATGGCCGAACTCGGTGCGCAGGCACTGCTCTCCAACGCCTACCACCTGTACCTGCAGCCCGGCGCGGACATTCTTGACGCGGCAGGAGGCCTGGGAAAGTTCATGAACTGGTCCGGCCCCACGTTCACCGACAGCGGCGGATTTCAGGTCATGTCCCTGGGCTCGGGCTTCAAAAAGGTCATCAACATGGACGCCGTGGCGGCTTCCCCGCACGCCGGCGCCGACGATTCCGTGGCCGTGGGCAAGGAACGCCTGGCCCACATTGACGACGACGGCGTCTGGTTCAAGTCGCACCTGAACGGGGACATGCACCGCTTCACCCCCGAGGTCTCCATGGCGGTCCAGCACCAGATCGGGGCGGACATCATGTTCGCCTTCGACGAGCTGACCACGCTGCTGAACTCCCGCGGCTACCAGGAAATGTCGCTGGAACGCACCCGCCTCTGGGCGCTGCGCTGCATCGAGGAGCACTTCCGCCTCACCGGAGAGCGCACGGGCAAGCCGTACCAGGCGTTGTTCGGCGTCATTCAGGGCGCCCAATACGAGGACCTGCGCCGCAAGGCCTCCCACGACCTCGGCGACATGAACTTCGACGGCTACGGCATCGGCGGCGCGCTGGAGAAGGAAAACCTGGGCACCATTGTGCGCTGGTGCTCCGAGGAACTGCCCGAGGACAAGCCGCGCCACCTGCTGGGCATCTCGGAGCCGGATGACATCTTCACCGCGATCGAGAACGGCGCCGACACCTTCGACTGCGTCTCCCCCACCCGCGTGGCCCGCACCTCCGCGTTCTACACCCCGGACGGCCGCTTCAACCTCTCAGGCGCCAAATACAAGCGCGACTTCGCTCCCCTCTCCGAGGAGTGCGACTGCTACACCTGCCAAAATTACACGCGCGCCTACATCCACCACCTGTTCAAGGCCAAGGAAATGGTGTCCTCCACGCTGGTCTCCATCCACAACGAACGCTTCGTGGTGAAAATGGTCGACGACGCCCGGCTCGCCATCGAGGACGGCACCTTCTTCGAGTTCAAGGCCGAAACCCTGCGCCGTTACTACCCCAACCGGTAACTGCGCCCCAAAAGACGTACGACGGCGGCACCCGGGTGAGTCAAAAACCTCGCCCAGGTGCCGCCGTCGTACGTTAAAAAATCCTGCTCACGCGGCCGGGGCGGCCTCCACGTAGGACGGCTCATTCCGCTTGAACCAGCCGATCACCAGCGTGGTGACGGGGATGAGCGCGTACTGCACGCCCACCTTGTAGACGAAGCCCACCAGCACGTAGTTGGCGAACATGCCAAAGCCCGCAATGCCGATCACAGGGGCCGCAATGGCACAAAAGATCAGGGTGTCCAAGAACTCGCCGGCGCCGCTGGAGCCCATGAGCCGCACCCACAATTTGCGCTCGCCGTGGTGGGCCTTGAGCCGGACCATGATCGCCGAGTTGACGGTCTGGCCGGCCAGGAACGCGACCAGACTGGCCAGCACAATTTGCGGCACCGGGCCCAGCGCGTCTTGAAGGGCTTGCTGCTTGGTCAGGCCATAGTCGTCGGAGAATCCAGGCAGCGCAATGATGACCCAGTAGCAAAGGGAGGCAAAAATGGACAGTGCGAAGGTGGTGAGGATGGCTTTGCGATTGACCTTGAAACCGTAAATTTCGCTGATCACATCGCCCAGGATGTAGGCGAAGGGGAACAGGAAGAATCCGCCGTCGGTGATGATGGGGCCAAATTGGACACCCTTGGAGGCGCCGATGTTGGACAGGATCACGATGACGGCCATGCACGCCAGCAGAATCCCAAAATAGGGGCTGCCGACGGCGGCGAATGCGGGGGTGTTTTTGGGTGTGGTTGCCGAGGCATTGCTTTGCAGCGGGGACATGTTGGGTCTCAAATTTCTTTTGTTAAGTGGTTTGCCCATGCCACACCCACGGGGGCCGGCCGGCTGTATTATCACTGGGCCCGTCTGCACCCGGGCCACACCCATTCTGCCACGGACGCCGGTTCCCTGACCGCCGGGGCCTTGCCGCCTGTCCTGCCGACGGCCCCACCGCGCACTTCCTGACGGGTCCGCCTACTTCGTGAAGCTGAGGACCTCCGCCACGCGGGTCCAGCCGTCGACGGCGGCAAATCGTTGAGCTTGTTTCTCGCCGGCGATCAAAAACAGCGTGCCTGCCCCGTGGGCGAAGGCTTCATCTCCCAGCCCGGCGACGATGGCCTGCTCAAACGCGGCAAGCCGCTCCTCGTGGCCGTCGTCAAAGCGCAGTTGTGCCACCACGGCCAGCCCGTTGCCCATGCTCAACCGGCCGCTGCCGACGGGGCGGTCAAAGAGTGCCAGCTCCACAAGGTCGTAGTTTTCCATGGGTGCTTCGGAAAGGTTGGCGTCGGCGGGCAGATGCGGTTCCAGGTCCAGTTCCTCGGTCTCTGCCTGCAGCAGCACTTGCCGGGAGGAGGCCAGCAGCCCCTTGGAGAGGGCATATTGGGTGGTTTCGGCGGAATCCTCGGTGATCAGGACCAGCTCCGAGTCCGCATCCAGCACCGTGATCTCGGCTTCAATGTTTTCGCCCGGCCACGCCGCCACGCGCTTGGTGCCGAAATGAACTGTGGATCCTTCAACTGTGGCGTCGAGGTCGTCCAGCGCGGCCCACGCCCGGGCCCAGTCCGCAAAAGTGTCCTGCCAGGATTCCATGTTTTTACCCTTTCCAAGCCCTGTATTCCTGTGTCTGGGCAACTCCGTCGGGGCCGCCCGTGCGCACCTCCAGCATAGGCACACTCGCGCCGGAAAATGTATCGGCTGGGCTCCATCCGGCCCCGCACACCGGCCCTGCACACCGGCGCGAGCCGGCCCTGCACGGCGGCGCGAGCCGCTAGCATCTAGCCATGACCACATGGCAGCAGGATGTCCTCGGCCCGAAGTTCCAGCAAATGACGCTGGACTTGCCCTCCGGCTCCCCCGCCACCCTGGTCCGCTGCGTCGGCGGGGACACAGTGGCGGAGCCGTCCACGCTGAACGGTGCCGACGTCCTGTACATCCACGGCTGGTCCGATTACTTCTTCCAGCATGAACTGGCAGAATTCTGGCACCGTGCAGGGGCCAATTTTTATGCCCTGGACCTGCACAACTATGGCCGCAGCCTGCGTCCCGGGCTGGTTCCCGGCCAGGTTTCCTCCCTCAACGAGTACGACGCCGACATCGCCGCCGCGCTGTCCGCCATGGGGCGCAGCGAGCCTGCCGAGGCGGTGGTGCCCCTGCCGGCCTCTGCGGAAGCCGCAGATGAGAAGTCCCTTGAGATGGCTTTCCTGGAAGAGGCGCGGCACCGCCTCAGCGCGGCCTTCGACGCACTCGCCGGGCGCGAACGTCCCGAGGAGCACCAGGAACCCACGGGTGAGCGGCCCTTGGTTCTTTTGGGGCACTCAACGGGCGGGTTGATATTGAGCCTATGGGCGGCGCGGCACCCGGGTGCGGCATCCGCCGTCGTGCTTAACAGTCCGTGGCTGGAATTCCAGGCAAGTGAGGTGGGGCGGGCCGTGGTGGCGCCGCTCATCCAGGCCCGCACCAGGTTCCGGCCGCTGGCGCCCCTGCCGTCCCTCGACCCCGGTTTCTATACGCGTGCCGTGTCAAAAAAGTACGACGGCGAATGGGAGTACGAGTCCGCGTGGCGCCCGGACCGCGGGTTCCCGGTGACGGCGTCGTTCCTGAACGCCGCTTTCCAGGGGCAGGCGCAGGTGGCGCGCGGGCTCGGACTGCCGGTTCCGGTGTTGGTCATGCTCTCGGACAGGAGTTATTTGCAGCCCAAGTGGACGTCCACGGCGCTGGCCGCTGACGTCGTGCTGAACGTGGATGCCGTGGCCAGGCGCGCCCCTGATCTGGGTCCCAACGTCACGCTGCACCGGATCCCGGGGGCCTTTCATGACGTGTTTTTGTCCCCGTCGGACATCCGGGGGCGGGCGTATGCGGGCATGGGCAGCTGGGTCGAGGCCGCCCTGGACACCGCCTCACTGCGGCGCTGGGCATGGCGGGCACCGTAGCGGGCCGGGCCGGGCCGGGCCGGACCGGGCACCGGACCGGGCACCGTAGCGGGCACGGTAGCGGCCGGGCAGGGCGGCGGGCCGCGCGGGGCCCAGGCAAAAACACTCCCAGCATTCCACCAAGCCGTTGTGCTTGAATGATGCGCAGGCGCAGTGAAACCGCCGCCAGCCTGGGCTCGAGGAAAGGGACGAACTTCCATGGACGCAAAAATGAAGGCCATGACGTACCGGCAATACGGCGGTACCGAGGTTTTGGAGCAGACGGAGCTGCCCATCCCCAAGGTGTCCCCCGGAGCCGTGCTGATCCGGGTGAAGGCTGCCGGGGTCAATCCGGTGGACTGGAAGATCATGGCCGGATACCTCGACGGCCTCATGGACGTGAATTTTCCCGTGGTCCCGGGCTGGGATGTTGCCGGAGTTGTGGAGGCGGTCGGCTTTGACACACCGGAATTCGCTGTGGGCGACGAGGTGTATTCCTATGGCCGCCGCGACACCGTTCAGGGCGGGACCTTTGCCGAATTGGTGGCGCTTCCGGCGTCGATCGTGGCACCGAAACCGGCGGACCTTTCCTGGGAGCAGGCGGCAGCCCTGCCCCTGACCGGAATGACAGCCCAACGCACCTTGGACACACTCAGCGTGTCCGCCGGCCGGACGCTGCTGATCCACAACGGTTCCGGCAGCGTGGGCCGCACCGCCATTCAGCTGGCCGTCAACGCCGGCTTGCGCGTCATCGCCACCGGTTCGGTGAAAAACCATGACTGCCTGCGGGAACTCGGCGCCGAGCCCGTGGAATACGGCCCCGGCCTGGTGGGCCGGGTCCGAGCCCTCGCCCCGGAGGGTGTTGACTCCGTGGCTGACTTTGCCGGCGGTGTCCTCGAAGACACCTTGGCCATGCTCAAGGACGGCGGCCGGCATGCCTCGGTCGCCGACTCGAGCGTGATCACCCACGGCGGCCAGTATGTCTGGGTCCGTCCCGGTGCCCAAGAGCTGGAACGGCTGAGCCTGCTGGTGGAGGCCGGCCTGCTGCACGTCGACATCGCACAGACCTTTCCCCTGCAGGACGCTGCCGGCGCTTTTGCGGCCAGCATGTCCGGGCACGGCAGCGGCAAAGTGGTGCTGACCGAATTCACCAACTAAGCCGCTTCGCACACACCGGTCCGTGAGCTCGGGCTGTTTCCCTATTCCAGAGCCGCCTCAGCTCAGGAATCACGAAGTGCGGCCGTCAGAAGGTGCGTGGTGTCGGAACTGGCCTGTGCCGCTACGGTTAAGGGGTCTCATCCCGCTGACCGCAAGGAAAACTGTGGCCAAGAAGCCCAAGAGCGCCAAGAAGTCCAGATACGGCAATCCGGCCAAGGCCTCAGCCGACGCCGCTGCCCGCTCCGCCGAACGGCCGTCAGCCGAGGCCCGGCTGGATCGCGCCATGGGGGCACTCTCCAAGGGATATGTTGACTGGCTGGAAGCCGAAAGCCGCCCCAACAAGTCAATAGACCTCAGCCTTGCCATTCTCGATGACTTCTTTGACATGTACCGTATTCTTCTCCCACACCCGGATCCCACAAATCTTGTGCCCGCGGCGCTGCGGGAGGTCATGGAAGTCACCGCCCATGCAAACCCGTTGGGTGCGATGACAATGCGCAACGGCGTCCACGACTATGTCGCCTATCTGGCTGAGGGCCAACTCTGGACCGGAACACATGAGGACCTGATGAGCATCCTCGATGACCTGGCGCAATCAGGGATTCCCGCCCCGGCCCCCGACGACGATGGGCTTGACTACGAAGAGCTGCCCATTGAGGACTACGAGTTCGCCGAAATCCACCTCCCCGCGGTCAGCCCGGAGGAGGCCGCCGAGGCAGCCGCCAGCTCCCCCCTGTGGAAGAACACGCTGGCCCTGCTCGCCTGGATTGGCGACGGCAGGGAACTCACCGAGGACGGCACCGTTCCGGACCGGGAGGGCGCCGCGGCCACACTGACCCACACAGGCATTGGCAAGCTCGCCGCGGCCGCCAATTTCACCACACCGCAGGACCACGACGCCGCCCGCCTGGCACTCTATTGGGAGATGATCTCCATGGCAGAGCTCGTGACCGCCACCGAGACGCACATCCGCCCTACCTCGAAGGCGCCCCTGGGCAATGACTCAACCATGCTTTTTCACCTGCGGGATCTGATGGGCCACTTCATTTTCACTGCAACGCTCGAGGGCTCCGAGGAGGGCATTCACGAGGGCTGGCACCTGGAGATGGCCGATTGGCTGACCCGGGCCGCATCCCTTGCCCCGCCCGAATCGGCCCCCCTCATCCAGGCGCTGGAGGAGCCGGACACGGTCCACCCGGACCTGCTGGCCATCGCCCAAAACATCGCCACCTGGGCCGAGGAAGGCCTGGTCACTGTCGGCGAGTTCGTCGAGGTGCCCCCATTTTGGCGCGCCGATGTCTTTGACATGCTCAAGGACGATTTCCCTGTCCATGCAAGCGGCCCTGGTGCTGGGCAGCTTTAATCCTACGTACGACGGCGGCGGGCGCCTTCCCCACGGAAGGCAGCTGACGCCGTCGTACTTCAGGCACATCCGTTTGAGATTTCCGCCCCTTATGAAGGAATACCGTGGCTAAGAAACCCAAGAACACGAAGAAGTCCCGTTTCGGCAATCCGGCAAAGGCTGCCGCCGAAAATACGGTGGTGTCATTCGCCGATGCCGTGGCCAAGCGAGCGCTCGAACCGCTGATGCCCGGATTCCACCAGTGGATGGGCCAGGCCGGTGTTGAGCCGGAGGAGGTTCAATGGCTCTCAAGCCTGCTGACGGACTTCTTCAAGAACTATGCCCAGAACATTCCGGCACCCGATGTGCGCAACCTCGATGTGGACCTGACGTCCATGATTTTGGACTCGGCGGGAAGCTTCCACCCGGAAATGCGCCAATCCGTCTCGCTGGCTCTCAACAGCTACCTGAAATTCTTGATGACCACGCAGGCGTGGTCGGGCACGCCCAACAACTTGGCGTATTTGATCGCCATGACAACGCCGGAAGCCGTGCAGGCAGCAAATGCCAAATTTGCCGCGCGCGTGATTAGCCCGCCCATGCCCCACTCGGAGTCCGAGGCTGCGGCCGCGAAGCTGGTGTTTGTGCGCAGGGCAAAGGCCCTGCTGGACTGGATTGGGGACGGACGCGAGCTCACCACTTCCGGGCTGCTCAAACGCAAGGACATTCAGGGCGCGGCCGCCTGCGTGGGCATCGCTGCCGTGGGAGCAGCCAGCCGCTCCGCACCCCAGGAAGCACCGGGCGCCCCGATGCCCGTGACATCCATGACGCAGCTGGGCAGGCTGATGAACTACTGGAATGCGCTTGTCGACGCCGAGTTCATCAACGTTTCAACCTCGCGGGTGGCGCTCACAGGCGGGGGCAGGGGCTATCTTGCGGCGACGGACCGCAGCGTCCCGTTCGCCACCCTGCTGTCTTATTTCCTGCTTTACGACGTCCTTGTCCCCTGGAACGAGTACAAACCGGACGATCAGGTGCGCAATGCCCTGGCGGAAATACTGACATCCGCAGCCTCGGCGCACCCACCTGAGTCGTCCGCCGTATTTTCGGACAAGACACCGGAGAATCCCCGGGATTTCATCGGGATCATGGTGGAATCGGCAATCCAGCGCCTGGCAGAGGACGGGCTCGTCGACGTTGGCTCGCACATCGTCATCCCGCCGGTGTTGCGGCACGCCGTGGAGCAGCTCTTGCGCATCCTTGACGACCGGATTGAGGAGCATCTGGCAGGCGCCCCGGAGCCTTCGAGCGCCACCTACCGCTTGAGAATCCAGATCAATGGGATCACCCCGCCGGTGTGGCGCAGTGTTGACGTTCCGGCCGAGATGGGCCTCCACGATCTCCACGACACCATCCAGCGCCTCTTCGCCTGGAATGACAGCCACCTGCACGAGTTCATGCTTGGCACCCACCCCACCGGTGTCCGCTACGCCCCTGACGACCCCGAGGCCGATCACTGGGGCGAGCCTCCCCTGAATGAAAAACGCGTACCGCTGAACACGCTGCTCACCGAGCACCGGGACAGCCTTCTGTACAGCTACGACTTCGGCGACAACTGGGAGCACGCCATCACCCTGGAAAGCATCCTGCCCGCCGCCGCCCCCGGAACCCTCCCGCAGTGTGTTGGCGGCAGCGGGCATGCCCCCCAGGAAGACTCTTTTGGTCCGCATGGCTGGATGGAGAAAATCGCCACCTCCCAGAATCCCAGCGACCCCGACCACCAGGACATTCGCCGCTGGCTGGGGCTGCGCAAGGGTCAAAACATCGACCCTGTTGCCTTTGACCAGGCCCGGGTGAACACCCGTCTGAAGGCACTTCGCACGGTGCAGTAGCCACGGACCCCTTTGCCCAAAGTACGACGGCGGGAGGCGCCCTCTCCACGGAAGGCACCCCCCGCCGTCGTGCTTCAGGCTCCGTCGTACTTCAGGCGCGGGTGGACTGCGGCCCACCCAACCACCTCGCCGCCGGCAAGAACACCAGGAGGAGGGTCCTGCCTGCACAGGCGCTGCACCGGTTCCCCTAG